>JBNLDB010000019.1:0-12566 GCA_050304115.1 Sulfurovum sp.
GTGGTCCAGCTGAACCAGTTTATGGCAAAAAATTATGGATTTGTTTCGCAACCTAATAAGTTTCATGCATTGACAGGACATGATGCTGAAGTCGTACTGAGCGGTGCACTGAAAGCACTTGCTGCAAACCTTATGAAAATTGCCAATGATATACGATGGCTGGCATCAGGTCCTAGATGCGGTTTGGGAGAGATCGAGATCCCTGCAAATGAACCGGGTTCTTCCATCATGCCCGGTAAGGTCAACCCGACACAGGCAGAGGCGATGACCATGGTAGCGGTTCAAGTGATGGGTAATGATACAGCAGTGGGGGTCGCTGCATCGCAGGGGAATTTTGAACTCAATGTTTTCAAACCGGTGATCGCCTATAATGTGTTGCAATCCATTCGGCTTCTCTCTGATGTCATAAGAAGTTTTGATATGAATTGTGCAGTAGGGATCGAGCCGATCATAGCGAATATTGACACATTCTTAAATGACTCACTTATGTTAGTAACGGCATTGAATCCTCATATCGGGTATGAGAATGCAGCAAAAATCGCGAAACAGGCACATGTAAACGGTACAACATTGAAAGAAGAAGCTGTATCGCTTGGCCTCATGTCTGCAGAAGAGTTCGATACATATGTGAAACCTGAAGAGATGGTTGCTCCAAAAGTGTGAGGGTGTACCTCTCTTTTGTTACCAAAAGGGACACTATTGGTGCTAAAATGTAAAATTTAACCTAATCCTTCTAACTTAAATGTGTAAATACATAACAGTTTTCTAAAATCACGATCTTTTATAGGCAAATTAATCAATTCTTATTCTCTTTCATCGTATAGTAATGCAATTTTATTAAAAGGAGTACACGTGAATATTCATGAGTATCAAGCGAAACAAATATTCCAAAAGTATGGTGTTCCGACACCTAGAGGTATTATTGCCAATACACCTGATCAAGCTGTGGCAAATGCACAAGAGCTGGGTGGCAATATTTGGGTAGTAAAGGCACAGATCCACGCTGGTGGTAGAGGACTAGGTGGTGGTGTAAAACTTGCTAGGTCTGAAGATGAAGTAAGAGAACTTGCTAAAGAGATCCTGGGTATGACTTTGGTAACACACCAAACAGGACCGGAAGGTAAATTGGTTCAAAAAGTATATATCGAAGAGGGTGCAGCGATCGCAGACGAGCTTTATCTTTCTGTTGTACTTGACAGAGCTGCTGAAATGCCGATCATCATGGCTTCAACTGAAGGTGGTATGGATATTGAAACAGTAGCACATGAGACTCCTGAGAAGATCATCAAGATTAAAGTAGATCCTGCCATTGGTTTCCAGCCTTACCACGGAAGAGAACTTGTATTTGGTCTAGGTATCACAGATAAAGATGAACAAAAGAAGATGATGAATTTCGCTTCTAAACTCTATAAGCTTTATATGGAAAATGATGCAGAAATGATTGAGATCAACCCACTGATCAAAACAGAGTCTGGTGACTTCCTTGCACTTGATGGTAAAATGGGATTCGATGACTCTGCACTTGGACGTCACCCGGATATCGAAGATATGAGAGATATCTCTGAAGAGGATCCTGATGAGAGAGAAGCAAGCCAATATGGTCTTTCATATATTGCACTTGATGGTGAGATCGGTTGTATGGTAAACGGTGCAGGTCTTGCTATGGGTACTATGGATACGATCAACTATATGGGTGGAACACCTGCAAACTTCCTTGATGTGGGTGGTTCAGCAAATGCAGAAACAGTGGCAAAAGGGTTTGAGATCATTCTTAAAAATCCAAATGTAAAAGCGATCTTTGTAAATATCTTCGGTGGTATCGTAAGATGTGATAGAATTGCGAACGGTATTCTTGAAGCAACAAAACTTGTGGATGTACATGTCCCTGTTGTAGTACGTCTTGATGGTACGAATGCACCGGAAGCAGCAGAGATTCTTAAAAATGCAAATATTCCAAATGTTATTGCAGCAACAGACCTGGCAGATGGTGCAGCAAAAGCAGTAGCAGCGGCAAAGGGAGAGTAATAGATGTCAATTTTAGTAAATAAAGATACAAAAGTAATCGTTCAAGGTTTTACAGGTAAAGAGGGTTCTTTCCACGCTGAACAGTGTATAGACTATGGTACAAACATCGTAGGTGGTGTGACACCGAACAAAGGTGGGCAAACACACCTTGGAAAGCCTGTATTTAATACAGTGAGAGATGCAGTAGAGACTACTGGGGCAACTGTTTCTATGATCTTCGTTCCACCGGCATTTGTAGCAGATGCAGTAATGGAAGCAGCAGACGCAGGTATTGAACTTGCCGTGATCATTACAGAAGGTGCGCCGGTTAGAGATATGCAAATGGCTAAAGCACATGCAGTGAAAAACAATATGAAGACGATCGGGCCAAACTGTCCTGGTATCATTACTGCAGAAGAGTGTAAGATAGGGATCATGCCTGGCATGATCTTCAAAAAAGGTAATATCGGACTTATCTCTAAATCTGGTACATTGACGTATGAAGGTGCAAACCAGGTATGTAATGAAGGGTATGGTATCTCAACAGCTGTTGGTATCGGTGGGGATCCGATCATCGGACTTAGCTACAAGCAGCTTCTTAAAGAGTTCCAGGATGATCCTGAAACTGAAGCGATCGTAATGATCGGTGAGATCGGTGGAGATCTTGAGATCCAGGCAGCGGCGTATATCAAAGAGAACATCACTAAACCAGTGGTCGCTTTCATCGCGGGTCAAACTGCACCGGCAGGTAAAAGAATGGGACACGCAGGTGCTATCATTTCTGGTTCTGCAGGTACAGCAAAAGAGAAAATGGATGCACTTCAGGCAGCAGGCGTGAAAGTGGTTGTTTCACCAGCTGAGATAGGTAAAGCAGTGAAAGAAGTTCTTTCTTAATTGATACACTTTTGTGGGCATCCGTGCCCACATCTACACAATATATTTTCTCTTCACTCATTTTTATCCACTTATTCTAATAATATAATATTATATTTCTTATTTAGTTTTTTTGACTATAATACTAGTAAATTTAATCGTCAGGAGTTATCAATGCAGCAAACATTTGAAGTCTTTAATGTCAAATGTGGCGGGTGTGCATCTACACTCAAGAGCAAACTTTCCAAAGAGTTTGGGGAGATAGAAGTCGATCTGAGCGTACTTCCACGTAAAATTACTTTGGATATAGAGAATAAAGATATAGATAAGTTATCCAAAGCATTGAAGGCACTGGGGTATCCTTTGGCTTCAGAAGAGATGAGCTTTATGGACACTACTTCAGCAAAAGCAAAAAGTTTTGTTTCCTGCGCAATAGGCAAAATGAACAGTTAAACTGAATCAGTGGCCATTGCATATTGTGAAGTGATTTTACTAAAATCATATAAATCTATTTTCCTTGATCTGTATTCTATGGTATAATTGCATCAAGGTGAATAGGTAGTTGCTGGTGGCTTTATGCCACGAGAGGAAAGTCCGGGCTGCAAGTGAGACAGGACTCCATCTAACGGATGGCCAGAGTGATCTGAGGGCAAGTGCAACAGAAAGTAGGTAGCCATTTCGGTGGTGATAGTGAAAGGGTGGGGTAAGAGCCCACCAGTGCTTATGGTAACATAGGTAGCTAGGTAAACCCTGTTCGCAGCAAGAAGTATATGGTATAAGTCTCACAAGCTGTTAGATCAGCACTCATACTTTGCTTGAACGTATTGGTAACAATACGTCTAGATAAATAACTACCCACGACAAAACCCGGCTTATCGTTCACCTTATCTTCTTCTTTGAACTTTTATGATCCCAAAAATATAAAAACCGTTGCTTTGAGAGTTTATCGGCAATGAAAGGCTCTTCTTTAAGATGCTTCTTTCTCTTTCATATTCAGCACTTAACACTATTTTGATATAATCAGTGAAAAAAGAGATGGTGAATGAAAGCTTTTTTATTATTATTAACCCCATTAGTGATTTTTGCAAAAGTACATTATGCAAAAGTAGAACCCTATGAATCTGTAACATTGAAGTCCGCGGTCAGTGCATTGGTACTAGAAGTAGATCTCGAAGCTGAAGGGAGTATAGTGGATCAAAAACGTGTGATTTATCTGGATGACCGTCTGGATAAGATCAACTTGAAAACATCCAATGAAAATCTTCTTATTCTTCATGAAACGTTAAAACGAAAAGAGTCATATTTTCATCGAATCAATAAGTTGAAAACAGCATCTGCAGCCCAAAAAGACGATGCATTTTACAGTTTTGCCGCTGCAAAAACACAGTATTTAGATATGCAGTATAAGATCGCTCAGCTTGAAGACAGTATTGAAAAAAAATCTATTGTACTCAAAAATATGTATCTGTATGAGATCATGGTACGCAAAGGAGACTATGTCACTCCAGGTTCACCTTTGGCAAAGGTAGTAGATGCGAGCAGGGCAAAGCTGGTACTTTTTTTAGAACCAGAAGAGTTGGATCAGATCGAGCAAAAAAAAGTCTATCTCAATGGGAAGAAAACAACATATAAAGTGGATAAAGTATGGAGCGTAGCAGATGAGAAGTTTATCTCTTCTTATCGTGCCGAGATATATATCCCAGCACCTGAAGGATCATTTTCTGAATTGATGAAAGTGGAGATAAAATAATTATTACAAAACAACACTTTGCTATAATATTGTAAAGACTAATAAAGATGGAAAAAATGAATTTAGAACAACAAGATAAACACTATGTGCTTCAAACTTATGCACGTGACTATACGAACTTCGTCAAAGGTGTAGGATCTACACTTTATGATGAGAATGGTAAAGATTATATAGACTTTGCTTCTGGTATCGCTGTAAACTCCGTAGGACATAACCATCCTAAACTGGTTGAAGCGATCTGTAATCAGGCAAAAAATATTATTCATATCTCAAACCTTCAAGTGATAGAACCTCAGGCAAAACTTGCACAGAGAATGGTTGAGCTCAGCGGATATGATATGGGTGTATTTTTTGCAAACTCAGGTGCAGAAGCAAATGAAGGGGCGATCAAGATCGCACGTAAATATGGTGAAACGAAATTTGGAAACAAGCGTTACAAAGTAATTACGCTTGAACACTCATTTCATGGACGTACGATCACTACGGTAAAGGCAACAGGCCAGAAGAGTTTTCATACACCGAACTTTTCACCTTATCCGGAAGGATTCAGCTATGAAAAGAGCATCGATGATGTCTATAAAGCCATCGATGATGAGACCGTAGCAGTACTTATCGAACTGGTTCAAGGTGAGGGTGGGGTACAGCCTTTTGAGAAAGAGGAGATCCAACAACTCGCTAAACACCTGAAAGAGAAAGGTGTGCTGCTTATCGTGGATGAGGTACAGACAGGTGTCTACCGTACAGGCGAGTTCCTTGCTTCCAATCTTTACGAGATCGAACCGGATATCATTACCCTTGCCAAAGGACTTGGCGGTGGTGTGCCTATCGGTGCGGTAATGACCAAACATAAAGATGTACTGGTCGCGGGAGATCATGGGAGTACGTTTGGAGGTAATTATTTAAGTACTGCGGCGGGTCTTGCCGTGTTGGATATATTGTATCCATTGTATGATGATGGTACCATTGATGAGACACTGGTTTACTTTTCTCAGAAACTGAATGAGATGGCTGAGAAGTATACGTATTTGTTTGAAAAAGAAGTGGGATTGGGATTGATGCGGGGGCTACGTGCTAAAAGTGCTGAAGTTCAGGCAGGTGTGATAAAGAACTGTATGGCAGAAGGGGTGATTGTCCTTAAGGCCGGACGCAATACGGTACGTTTTCTACCCAGTCTAACCATCAGTAAAAATGAAATGGATGAAGGATTTAAACGTTTTGAAAAAGCTATTTCTTCTTTGTAGTTTAGCCGCATCATCGCTGATATATGCCGATGAATTGGGGGATATACTCTCTAATAATAAAGAGTTGATCTTCGATTATCAGTTGGAAAGCAATGAACTTGAGAGTGATATACTTTCAAAGAGCTGGTTGAACCCGGTACGCGTGCAGTACAATAAAAATTTCACAACGCAGTTTACCGATACAACAGTGATCACCGGAGGGTACTCTGTTGTGGTAGATCAGCCTATATTCAAATCAGGGGGGATCTATTATGGTATCAAGTACTCAGAGGCACTCCGTGATGCAACCAGAGCAGATATACAGCTTCAAAGACGTACAATGATAGGTGATGCTGTTTCCATACTTTTCAATTTGAAAAAAAACAAACTAGAACAAGAAAAAATGAAATTTCAGATCAAAAATGATGCGATCGATATACGTCAAAAGCGTGACAGTTATGATGCAGGTCTATTGGATAGCAGCTTTTTAGATCAAGCTATCTTGAAAAAAAGTCAGGATGAAACGGCATTGCTTGAATTGGAACTGACACTGATGGAGCTAAAACAGAGATTCACCCTTTTAAGTGATAAGGATCCAGGCAGTTTACGTCTTCCCAGCTTAAAACTGATGAGTAAAGCAGACTACAGTGAAGCAAACCTGGAACTTAAAAGGGACAGGTTGCGTGCGGCACAGTCAGATTATAACCAAAAAGTGACATGGGCAAAGTACCTTCCTGAAGTTTCCTTGCAAGGGCAGTATACGGATGCAGACCTTAACCCTCTGTTCGCGAGACCCGGACTTGAAGAAAAGTATTATACCTACGGTTTTACTGTTTCCATGCCATTGGATATCAACTCTTTTTCTGACATTGAGGCTAGCAAAGTTGAAAAGCTAAAGGCTGCAACAGAATTGCTTGACCGAAAAGAGACGGTGAATGAAGAGTATGACTGGATCCATAACAGTTTAAGTATTTTGGATAAAAAGATTCTCTTGGCCCAAAAAGATGAAAAAGTGTACAACAGTCTCTATCGTTTAACGAAAAACCTTGCAGATGCAGGGGAGAAGACCTCATTTGATGCGGAGATCATGCATAACTCCCTGCAGATCAGAAAGATAGATCAAAAAATTTACCATATAGATAAACAGCTACAGCTATTAAAACTTTATGTACGGGTAGAGAATGCGATTTAGCGACTATATGGATGCGTGGCTTTATGGCGAAGAGGGATACTATAAAAATTTTAAAGCGATAGGTAAAAGCGGAGATTTCTATACGGCGGTAAGTACCAGCAGATTCTTTGGTGCCAGTATAGCCAACTATTTCTATGCACTTTTGAAAGAGGGTAAGGCAGAGAGAAACGGTTGGCTGATAGAGATAGGTGCACACCAGGGATACCTGATCTGTGACATGATACAGTGGCTCTATACGTGTGACCCGACTTTGGTACAAACACTGAAGTTCGGTATCGTGGAGCGTCAGCCTGAAGTGCAAAAGGCACAATTGGCTTACATAAAAGAGCGTTTCGGTGATGATGTACAGATCACACATTTCAATGATATAACAGATGTGAAAGCCGCTTATGCTTTTGTTGTGGCCAATGAAATTTTCGATGCTTTTCCTTGTGAACTTTTAAAAGATGAAAAGATCGCGTTGGTAGAAGAGGATCAGATTGAGTGGACAGAAGCACCTGAGGAGATGTTGAACTGGGCCAAGAAACATCATTTAAAACAGGGTGAGATCGCTGTAGGGTATGAAGCATTTGCACAAGAGATGGCAAAAGGTATAGAAACGTGTGATTTTGTCTCTTTTGATTATGGTGAAAAGTATGTACGCAATGACTTCTCCATTCGAGTCTATAGGGCACATGAAACCTTTCCACTGTTCGACGAAGCACTCATCTTGTCTGAATCTTATAAGAAAGATGACATTACGTATGATGTGAACTTTGGACATGTGAGTGAAGCATTTACAGCAGCAGGTTTTGAAGAGGTTATTTATGAGACACAGGCACGTGCTTTAATACGTTTCGGGATCATTGATATTCTTGAACGTTTTGCCAAACAGACAACGCAGGAAAGATATATGAGTGAAGCAGATAAGATCAAAACACTGATATCTCCCACGATGATGGGAGACAGGTTTAAACTGATACATTTCAGAAAGTAGTGTTTCTTCTATCTGGTTGCTTTGAGCATTTTACATCGTTTGATGGAAGCAGCTTCACTGCCGAACATAGCGGCATATTTATCGAACTTCTCTTGCGTGATCATAGCGATGCACTCTTTTTTGTCCATAGTGTCTGAAGTGACACTGGCCATTTGCTCAGGTATCTCCGTTTTTTCATTCTTCTTTGTATCTTTGGGATACATGTAGGCTGCATCAAAATTGGTATCATCCACATCTTTGAGCTTTATTTTTTTCTTTGGAGGGGGCGGAATATAGGTTTGTTTCACAACATGAGGGGTATTTTGAACTTTATTCTCCACAGTAGGTTGGTCACATCCGCCCAAGAGCATCAGAATAGCGATAGTGACGATGCTATATTTCATATCTACTCCTTTTGGTCATAATCATATGCTTATTGTAATATAATCCACCGAGAATTACAATAAGTAGTTGCAAATCTAAAAGAGAAAGAGGGTGGTTATTGGCTAATGACCACAACGGCGATAGCAAACCCGCCATCATGGCTGATGGAGAGTGATGATGTTTTTATCGGGTGTACTTTTTGTGCTTCTTTACTGAGTCTGAATGTGGGTGCACCACGGGAGTCTTTGGTGATGATAATGTCATGAAATGAGAGGTCACTTCCAATGCCGCAACCCAATGCTTTGGAAATCGCTTCTTTCGCTGCCCAAAATCCTGCGACGGATGCTGTTTTTTGTACGAGTGCAATCTCCTGGGGATTCAAAAAACGCTGTTTGAATTTATCACCAAATTGTGCCAATGCTTTCTCGATTCTATGGATCTCTATGATATCTGTTCCTATTTTCATACCTATATTATATCTATTACATCCACTCAACAACTTTAGAGACTTCATCGGCTATAAAACATTTAACGTTAGTTTTTTCAAGTGGCTTATTGGGTATGACCGCTTTTGTAAATCCTTGCGTTGCGATCTCTTTGAGACGTTGAGCGAGTCCTGAGACTTCACGTATCTCACCAGTCAGACTGACTTCACCCAGAAAAAGTGTCTCTGCACTCAGTTTCCTGTCTCTATAGCTGCTTAATATAGCTGCGATGATCGCAAGATCGGCAGAGGGTTCATGTATTTTGATCCCTCCTGAGACATTGATAAAGACATCATAGGTACCCAAAGGCAGATCCAGTTTCTTTTCAAGGAGTGCCAAAAGCATACCCAGACGATTGTTATCAAAACCGGTCGAACTTCTTTTAGGATGTCCATAGGATTCTGAAACCAGTGCCTGTACCTCTACGATGATGGGGCGGCTTCCCTCCATGATGACAGTGAGTGCTGAACCTGACTGGAGATGGTCTTTGTTGAAAAATTTACCTGCCATACTTTTCGCATCGTTCAGTCCCTCTTTGTTCATTTCAAAGATACCTACTTCATTGGTGGCACCAAAACGGTTTTTAAACCCACGCAGCAGACGAAGGTCGGAGTTTGTGTCCCCTTCGAAATAGAGCACCGTATCTACCATATGTTCAAGGACCCTGGGACCTGCGATGGAACCATCTTTTGTGATATGCCCAATGATAAAAATAGGGATCTGCAAAGACTTGGCAATACGCATCAACTCAAAAGTGATCGTACGTACCTGTGTGACTGATCCGGGAGCAGAGGGATTTTCATCAGAATAGAGGGTTTGTATGGAGTCAATGATAATAAGTTCATAGGTGTGATTACCGATCTCTGAGAGTACAGAACCCAGGTTGATCTCGGGGAGTAGAAAGAGGTTCTCATGGTTGGCTTCCAGTCTGTTTGCACGTAGTTTTATTTGTCCGGCAGATTCTTCTCCTGAGACATAGAGGACCTTTTTTGATGCTCTGGCCAGATTTCCGGCTATCTTGAGGAGAAGTGTAGATTTCCCCACACCGGGGCTGCCTCCAATGAGTGTCAGTGAACCCGGAACGATACCTCCACCCAGTACCAGGTCCAGCTCTTTGCTTCCTGAAGGAAAACGGACAATATTGTCTTCTTCTATCTGTGTAATAGGTTTTGCTCTGGGAATAGCTGAACCTGAAGTACTGGAACTGGAAGTCTCTTTCAAAAACTTGATCTGATCGGCACTCAGTTCGATCATCGTTTCCCATTGATCACAGGAAGTACATTTCCCCATCCATCTTGGAGATTGAAATCCACATGCCTGACATTCAAATAATGTTTTTTTCTTTGCCATGATTACCCTTATCTTCTATAGTGATGATATTATAGGGTTAAATGAGATAAAGATCGGGAAATATGTCATATTGACATTTTTTTAATCTTTCTGCGTATCTAATGATACGCAGATGGAAGCGGGGCATGGCTTTATCTCACTGTCTGTACTTTTTAACTCTTTTGGTTATAATTCCGGGATATATGAAGGAGACCCCCGTGACACTTAATACCATTAAACAGCTTTTCTACGGTCTCTATCTTACCAACAGTTTTGGATATAGATTAAGTAAAGTCAATGACCCCATGGAGATAAAAAGATTAAGACTTGCCTATTCTGAGGCACAGCTTGAAACTTTACATGTTTCCGTAAAGATTGAAAATCCGGAAGCACTGCCTCAAGAGGGCCAATATCTTATTGTGATCAATCATAGAAGCATTATCGATCCGCCTATCGTGGAAGTGGCACTTAAAGATACAACAATCTTTGGCCCATGGATCTCAAAAAAAGAGCTTTATAACTCTTTTTTCTTTGGACTCTTTGTCCGTAATGCGGGTTCGATACTCCTCGATAGAGAAAAGAGCCAAATGAGCGGTTTTTTTGCAGAGACAAAAGAAGCGGTCAAACGTGGAGAATCCATTTTCATCTTTCCTGAAGGTACAAGAAATAAAACAGACAAAGCGTTGACAACATTCAAAGAGGGCTCTCGACTTATCGCTTTGAAAAACCGTCTGCCTATATTGCCTCTGTATATTAAAACGGATGCGGATAAAGTATTGAAAAATGCATTAAACGACAGTAAACTGGAACAAGAGGTGACCGTTGTTATCGGAGATGTGATCGATTACAAAGAAAAAACAAGTCTTGAAACACTCTATCGTAAAATGTTTTCTCTTGAGGAAGAGAGATCTTCCTAAATAAAGATCTCGTCTAAAATCGTATTGATATACTCATTGGCCTTGAACCTGATGAGGTCTTTGGGCTGTTCACCCGTGCCGATGTAAAAAATAGGCATTTTTAACTCATCAGCGATACTGAGTACAGAACCACCTTTGGCGGTACCGTCAAGTTTGGTAATAATGATGCCATCGATCCCGATCATTTCATTGAATGCTTTTGCCTGGTTAATGGAAGAACTTCCCTGTGTACCATCCAGAATAAGCATTTTGCGGTGAGGTGCGCCATCCAGTGCTTTTCCTGCTACACGGATCATCTTCTTTAATTCTTCACTCAGGTTCGCTTGTGTGTGGAGTCTTCCTGCCGTGTCAATGATGATGTTATCAAACCCTTTGGCTTTTGCAGACTCAATGGCATCATAGACTACAGCAGAGGGATCATGACCCTGTTGTGTGGCGATGATAGGTATCTCTAATTTGTCTGCCCATCTTGTGAGTTGTTCTATCGCCGCAGCACGGAACGTATCTCCCGCCCCGAGCATGACCTTTTTGCCTTCCTGTTTGTAACGATAGGCCAGTTTGGAGATGGTCGTTGTCTTTCCTGCCCCGTTCACACCGATGATCATCTCTACAAAAGGTTTGGTATCACTCTCTTTGAAATCTGCTTTATATTGAAACACAGAGATCAGTGAGTTGAATGCCTGTATTTTACTGATCTTGTCAGGCAATCCGCTTAAGAGTCTTTCTACCAGTTCATAGTTTACATCTGCTTCAAGCAGGATATCTTCAAATTCATCCTTGGGGATCTCTTTTCGTTTTGTCGGCGCTACATCTTTGATCGCGTCACTGGTTTTACCCAATACTTTTTTTAATAAATTAAACATGCTCTATTCCCTTGTTTCTAATTGTTTTTTGGCTTGTTCTATATCGTATTCTATCATCTCGACGGGAACGGCACCTTCATAATGCGTGAAGTACTCACCCTTGACATACATGACAGTAAGTGGAATAGGAAAGTTCTTCGGCAAGTCGAGTGTCGCTGCCATCCAAGCTGCGAACGCATCGTTGTCTTTACCGTTGGAGATAAAGTAATTTATCTGGTTTTTTGCTATAAAGGTCCCCAGTGCATCTCGCGTTATAGTGTCATGGGTAAGTATACCTACGACCAAAAGCTCCTCTTTGTATTTTTTCTGAAGATCATTCAAATAGGGTATCTCTCCGATACAAGGCGGACACCAGGTAGCAAAAAGATTGATCATGACAATCGGTTGTGTGGTATCTTGAAACATGACTTTTTTGTCAGAGATGGCCACTGTATGACTTTTTACTTTCGTGTTGATGAGGGTAAAGAGTTTTGAGGCTGTTTCAGGTACATATATGTTTCACCTGTTTGATACATCAACCTTGTGCAATTATATTGTTGCTCCTATTATGGTATACACACATTCATTTGGCAAAAAAAAAATATAGAGTATCAA
>JBNLDB010000020.1:0-12489 GCA_050304115.1 Sulfurovum sp.
CAACATAAGGTACCAGTACATCGGTTTTAACTGATAGAGGTCAAATACCCACCATATAAATCTCGGTTTCGCAGGATCTAGGAATGGAAGCGTCGGAGCAAGACCTTTATAGTTGAATTCCGCCATAATGATCTCACCATATTGTGTTTTAAGCGGGCATACTGTATATCCGTCGAACTTCTCTTCAAGTGCTTTACCTTCCAATGCGGAAACAAGGTTACCCACAGCAATGGGACCATGATGTCTTGCTGACCCTCCTGTTTTACCCAGCGGGATACCACAGACATCACCCATACCAAATACATTTTTATATCGTCTATGCTGCAGTGTTACCTGGTCTACTTCAAGCCACCCTTTTGCGCTGCCTTTTTGCCAGCCTAAGAGTGAATCTGCCAAAGCTTGAGGTGGACCCATTGGCGGTACTATATGAATAAAGTCATAAGAGAGGTCAACCATTCTTTTTTCTTCGGACATCTCATATTCTTCCAGATCTTCATCATATGCACCTTTGACTTCATAGGTCTCTTCAAAGGTTGCTACCTTTTTATTGACATCTATAGCGACAAGATTATGTCTGAAATGATTGGTAATGGTGTCATATCGCTTCTGTACTTCTAGCAATGATTTTTCGATCTCCGGAAGACTAAACAGTTTTGCACTGTCAGTAGCGTAAATATAATTCGCCCCTAAATCATCTTTTTTCAAATGATCTGCACTGAGGTAAAGCATTTTTTGTGGTGCTCCACCACATTTGATCGGTGTATTTGGACTTGTATAGATTACTGTTGGTTTTTTCCCTGAGGCAGCAGCCTCTTTGAGTGCATTAAACCATTCCCAGGTGACTTCACCACCTTTTGCCGTACCTTTTTCCAAATTATTCAAATAAACACTGGATATACCATTTTTACCAATGTCATCTTCACTCAAACCTTTGATCCAGTCATAATGGTATACCATTCCTGTAGCCACGACCATATAGTCATAAGGTACTTCCACACCAGCACGTGTAGTGACCTTATTGTTATCTGGATCAAAAGATGCGACTTCATCTTTGATCCAATTTACATCATCAGGTATGAACTCTTTATTCTCTTTCACAATATCATCTAAAGTGTAAAGACCGGCAGCCATAAAGACCTGTCCGGGCTGATAAAGGTGTGTCTCATTGGGTGCAATGATCGTAATGTCTGCATTTGGCAAGGCACTATGAAGTCTGGCAAGTGCCATAATACCACCGGCTCCGCCACCTACGACCAAGACCTTTACATTCTTTTCACTTTTGGCAGCGGGTGTTTCCTCTGCATGCGAAGAAGGAGGTAGGCCCAGCACTGTGGCAGCCCCTCCCAGCCCCATCATTTTAAGTGCGGTTCTTCGGTTTATACCCTCATCAGGTTCACCGTGCAATAAGTCTACTAACGCTTTACTATGTTCAATCGGTTTCTTCTTCATTTGAGATCCTTATGAATTGTATAGTTTGAGTATAAGATAAATAAATTTTATACATACTGAATATTTTACAAATATTGATATAATGTACAAAAAAAGAGATATTTATATGACAGCACAACTTATACAGGCACTTTCTGGTCTTGGAATGTTCTTATTTGGTATGTTGTATATGGAACTTGCACTGAAAGAGTCAGCGGGCCGACGTTTTAAAAGCTGGGTCAAGAACTCTACCTCCTCTACGATAAAATCTCTCATGACCGGGACAGTTGCCACTGCCCTACTACAAAGTTCTTCCGTTGTCACACTCATGACGTTATCATTTGTAAGTGCTTCTCTGATCACACTCCATTCAGGTATTGTCGTTATATTTGGTGCAAATGTCGGTACGACACTGACATCATGGATCGTTGCAACACTCGGTTTTAAGGTCAAGATCGAAGCATTTGCTCTGCCTATGATAGGTGCAGGCGGTCTTATGCTGATATTTGCACCTGATCGTAAAAAGATCACTATTGTCGCAAAGGTATTTGTAGGGTTTGGACTTCTGTTTCTTGGTCTTGAATTTATGAAAAACGCGATAGAGTCTTTGACCACTGTCATTGATCTTGAACAATTCTCACATTTACCTCTCATCGCTTTTATCGGTATTGGTTTTTTTCTCACTGCATTGATCCAGTCAAGTTCTGCTGCTACGGCTATTGTCCTAAGTGCACTCTATGTACATATCTTGAGCTTTGAACAGTCCGCTGCAATGGTGATAGGTACCAATATCGGGACAACAGTGACAGCCATGCTTGGCGCTATAGGTGGCATACCCGATAAAAAACGTGTTGCACTGGCACATTTCATCTTTAATTTTATGACCGCAATAGCCGCATTTTTAATACTGACACCATTGACAAACCTTTTGATGAGTGTTCAAAACCTGCATGATGATCCGGTCATAGCATTGGCACTCTTCCATACGATATTTAATTTTCTAGGCGTTGTGCTGCTTCTTCCTTTTATATCATTGATGGCAAAGTACCTGAATCAGCTCTTTGTACATGTTGAACCAGAACCAACGCGATACATTCATTTGGTCGACCCACAATTTTCTGAAACCGCACTCGTAGCACTGCGTGATGAAGTAAATAATCTGTTTGTTAAAACAATGAAATATGCACTTTTGGTCGCAAATATAAAACCCAATGATATTTTTGTAAAAAAACTAGGTCTGAAAGAGGCTGTAGAAGCCAATCAGGAGCAAATAGAATTCGATCATAAAATAGCCTATAACACGATTAAAGAGATAGAGATCAAAATCATGGAATTTGTCTCGGTTCTGAACCAACAAGATCTTCTGGAGGATGAAAGAAAAAGCCTGGAAACACTTTTAGCATCCGTACGTGAATCTGTTTATGCAGCTAAGATGCTGAAAGATATAAAAAATGATATGAACGAATTTTCAGAAAGCAGCAGTGAAATGATTCATACGATCTATGATGCTATACGAAGAAATCTTCTTTATGCAATAGTCATCTATATCAATTATATGGAAGAAGTATGGAGTATTGATAAATGTACAGAAAAGTTCTCTAAAGCAGAAGAAGAGAATCATCGTATCATGAACGAAGCAAGTGTTGCTATCAGTCACAAAGGTATTAACGAAAAGAAAGTGATCTCTCTACTCAATACCAATCGCAGTGTTTTCATTGCAACACAGGCACTTTTCGAGGCATCAAGATCAGTATCACTTCACTTCCCGCTTGAGGATTAGGTGATAGCCATTTAGTCCTCTTGTGTTATAATGCTGCCCATACAAAAACAAGGGTGTACTATAGTGGAAACTTCATCAGTTAAGACACAAAAATTCATTTTAAAACTCTTTCCGGAGATCATGGTCAAAGGTTCTTCTGCCAAACGACAAATGGTAGGACAGCTTTATAACAATCTTGTAAAACTTTTAGGCAGATACAGTGCTGATATCACGGTCAAAAAGTTTTCTGATAAGATTGAGGTTGTCACGCCTATAGAATTCCTTACGGAGGTACGCCAAACACTCCTTGATACCCCAGGTATAGAACAGGTACTTGAAGCCTTGCAGTTTGACGGGATGGAAACACTCGATCAGATCAAGGTCAAAGTCAATGAGATGATGGCCAAAGAGATCATAGGTAAGACTTTTGTGGTACGTGTTAAACGTTCAGGAACTCACCCTTTTAATTCTACGCAAATAGCACAGACCGTAGGTGGATATATGCTGGCACACAATGAGACAAAAGGTGTGGACCTGCATCATCCGGAAGTCACTGTTCGTCTGGAGCTACTCAATAAGCAACTCAATATCATTACTCTTAGACATACGGGACTCAGCGGGTTTCCTCTAGGTACACAGGGAGATATACTTTCGTTGATGTCCGGCGGTTTTGACTCAACGGTCGCCTCTTATCTCACGATGAAAAGAGGCATCAAAACCCATTTCATCTTCTTCAACCTTGGAGGCATTGCACATGAGATCGGCGTCAAGCAGGTTGCGCTTTATCTCTGGTCTAAGTTCGGAGCTTCCCATCGTGTCTCTTTCATCTCCGTACCTTTTGATTCGGTCATCGAAGAGATATTCCGTTCGACACATGAGAGCTACATGGGAGTCACTCTGAAGCGTCTCATGTTACTTGCATCTGAAAAAGTGGCCAATGAACTGGAAATAGACGCACTACTTACGGGTGAAAGCGTGGCACAGGTTTCCAGCCAGACTTTGCGTAACCTGGCACTCATAGATCAGGTGACCAATAAACTCATTTTACGTCCTCTGGCGACCATGAACAAACCGGAGATCATCAAGATAGCCAGTGAGATAGGTACACGCCGTTTTGCAGAGAACATGCCTGAATATTGTGGTGTCATCTCTAAGAACCCGATTACACACGGTTCCTACAAACGTATGGAAAAAGAAGCAGCACGCTTTGACTACTCTGTATTGGATAAAGCGGTAGAGGATGCACAGAAGATCTATGTGGATGAGATCATCGATGATGTGACCAATGCAGCACCAGTAGAGGTGATACATGATCTGAATGATGAGAAGTATGTGGTCATAGACATACGTACGGAAGATGAGTGTATAGAAACGCCATGTAAAAGCATTAAAATACCTTTCCATAAACTCAAAACAGAGTTCAAGAAACTTCCTAAGGACAAAGAGTACCTGCTCTACTGTGACAAAGGTATCATGAGCCAGCTACATGCCCAGTATCTGCGTGATGCAGAGAATGTTAAAAATGTAAGGGTATATCGACCCTAAAATAGTATGAAAATGATGTCCCTGCATGCCATTATCATCGGTAAAAAAGCCAAAGAACCTTTACATTATGTAGAGAGTGCCCAGGCTGTTGAAGGTAAAGGCTTGGAGGGTGACCGTTATTTCTACGGACAAGGGACCTTCAATAAACCCCAACTCTCCCAAGATGTAAGAGAGATCAGTATACTTCCTTTTGAATCTTTGGCAGAGTGTAACAGCCGATTAGAGAGTCACTTGGACTTTCTGGATCTGCGCCGGAACCTTATTATCAAAAACTTCGATGCTTCACTGTTGGAAGAGAAAATTTTCAGCATTGGTACGACCAAGTTTCGAATCGTACGTACCTGTCCTCCATGCCGTTACCTTTCCAGACTTTTAGATGAAGATATGATGAAGGGACTGAAACATATAGGTGGATACAGGGCTCTTATTGTACAAAGTGGTATGATCAGTGTTGGAGATAAAATTAGTTATTAACACTTGAAAATACTAGAAAAACTTAAATTAAAATCCTCATATAGATCTTCTTTTATTGTAATTACACGCATAATACACATAGGCTTGCTATCCTGAAAATCGAATTATATTACTATGTAAAATGGAGGTTGACAGGTACATACCTGTCCAATGATGGAATCAATAACGTAAAAAGGAATATGGATGAAAGTTTTAATCATAATAGCAGCAATGATCGCCTCACTGTATGCGATAGATTTTTCGCATATGAGTACGGAAGATATGATGCATATGCGTGGCAGTGTACCTATGGAGCAGAGAGATGACTTTAGAAAAGAGATGCAAAAACGTATGCAATCCATGACACAGGAAGAGCGTCAAAAATATGGTATGCAAGGGAAAGGCATGATGAGTGGTCAAGGAATGATGGGCAAGGGCAACCAGGGTATGATGGGTAACCAAGGTATGATGGGTGGTAAAGGCATGATGGGAATGGGCAACCAAAGTATGATGGGTGGCCAAGGCATGCATTGCTGTTGTTGCTGTTGTTGCCAGGCAATGATGAACAACCCTTGTATGATGGGAAATAAAGGTACGGGTAAAAAAAGTATGACGGGTGGTCAAGGTATGAAACAAGGTAAAGATATGAAGTGTGGCGGCCAAGGTATGATGAACAATTGAGCAGTGAATTTTATGAAAGATCATTCACAACACGATAGATCTACCAAATACAAAGAAGGCAGCATGACACTTGTCGGGCTGTCTCAAATAGTAATTGGTGAGAGCATTTTTTAGAAAAGTAAGGTATAGAACGGAAGATCTTTAAAGTTGTTATCATTTCTTGCAAGAAAAATGCTATATAAATGCTTGTTTTAAGTTACACAGGCACTACACACATTTTTATTATGCTATTTCATGAAGCTTTGAAGGTAATGTAATGAAACAAATACTGCTATTATTCTATCTACTGAGTACATTGAGTTTAGCTAAAGATGTATACTACGATTTTACCATAGATTATCAGCCTGTGAACATTACAGGAAAAAATGTAGAAGCCATGACCATCAATGGAGGCATTCCCGGTCCGACCATTAAAGCCCAAGAAGGAGACTGGGTCAATATCAAAGTAACCAATAAGATGGATGTGGATACCTCTATCCATTGGCATGGAATCCTCTTTCCTGGCCGTAACGATCAGGATGGTGTTCCTAACCTTACTACACCTCCTATCAAAGCGCACGGTTCGCTCACCTTCCGTTTTCCTCTGATACAGTCCGGAACCTATTGGTACCATTCCCATACTGCCCTTCAGGAACAAAGAGGCTTGTATGGTTCCATTATGATCCAACCTAAAAAGAAACGCTATAGAGTCGATAAAGAACTGGTCCTGGTATTGTCAGATTGGACGAATGAAGACCCACAGGAGGTTATGAGAACACTCAAACGCGGCAGCGAATATTATTCCATCAAAAAAGGTACTGTACAATCACTCTGGGGTGCCATACAACACAATGCAGTGGGCAATATGCTTACACAATGGAAAAATCAAATGCCGGCTATGGACCTCTCTGACGTCTACTACGATGCTTTTCTGATCAATGGGAAACAAAACAGTACTTACGAAGCAAAAGCCGGTGAGAAAATACGACTGAGAATCATCAATGGTTCAGCATCCACTTACTTTTATATGCAGTATGCGGATGCTCCTTTACGCATTGTCTCTGCGGATGGTGTGGATGTCAAACCTTTTGATCAGGACAAACTGCTTATATCCGTTGCAGAGACCTATGATGCCATCATCACTGTTCCCAAAGATGGCGCTTTTGAACTCAGAGCCACAGCACAGGATGGTTCAGGAAAAGCTTCGATCTATATAGGTAATGGAGAGAAAGTATCGGTCAAAGGGGTACCCAAACCAAACTATTATGCGATGAAGTGCAGTTCTTCCATGAGACCAAAAGGCAAAGGGATCGGTGGCAGCAAAACAATGAAATGCAGTGGCGGGGAGCCGGCAGCCGGTATGAAGTGTGGTGCTTCCATGAATATGGAAAAAATGGATATGTCCTCAGCACAGAGACCACCTACACCTTATGTAAAACTCGAAGCACTGGAAGATACCACACTGGATAAAAAACGTCCCTGGAGAGAAGTACATCTCACTCTTAACGGTGATATGCGCAGCTATATCTGGAGTTTTAACGGTAAAACACTGAGTGAAGAAGACAAAATACCTATCAAAAAAGGTGAGAATGTACGTTTCATCTTTGAAAACAAGACCATGATGCACCATCCTTTGCATCTGCATGGACATTTTTTTCGTGTGGTTAATGAGAATGGCAATCGTTCACCACTGAAACATACAGTAGACATCGCACCTTTGGGAAAGAGTGTCATAGAGTTTGCAGCCGATTATGAGAAAGACTGGCTCTTCCACTGCCATATCCTATACCATATGATGTCTGGCATGACACGTGTAGTCAGCTACGGTACTCCAAGAACTGAAGAAGAACAAGCCAGTTATGAGAAGTTTATCGAAGAGTTTGACAAGTGGTACTTCTGGGGTGATATGTTGGCACTTAACAGCATGAATGAAGGTATGCTTGCAGCAGCCAGCGGTAAGAACAGTTTGATCGCTTATTGGGAAAGTGATTATGATACAGAGTATGATACCTATTTCGTCTATAACAGGTATATAGACCGCTTCAGTTCCTGGTTCGGTGGTGTCAGCATAGCAGACAGAGAAAGTGATAAAACACGTGCGATCATCGGATATAACTATCTGCTTCCAGGACTCATCGATACAAAACTGTGGGTGGACAGTGAAGGAGACGCACGTATCTGGTTCATAAAGGAGTTGATGCTGACCAACAATACAGGGTTGGAACTTGAATACCAATACGATACCGAACTCAAAAGTGAATGGTCTGTCACCTTGGATTATCGTATCAATAAACAGTTCAGTCTGGGTGCACGTTATCACAGTGACACAAAATGGGGTGCGGGAGTACGATGGTATTTCTAGCACTCCTAATCATAAAAGGAGTCTATGATGATCAAAGATCCAGTATGCGGAATGGAAGTCTCTGAAGATTCTGAATTCAAAAGTCAGTTTCATCATCAAACCTACTATTTTTGCAGTGAACACTGTAAACATAAGTTTGATGAGTCACCAAAGAGTTATATCCATTCAGAAGAACCGTCAAAAACAGAAAATTGCCCTGACGGCAGTTGTGATATAGCATTAAAATTTACACAATATACCTGCCCTATGCATCCGGAGATCATTAAGGATGCACCAGGAAGCTGTCCTATATGCGGTATGTCATTGGAGCCTGTAGTGGGTGGTGAAGAGGAAGAGAATGTTGAACTCAAAGAGATGACACGGCGTTTTTGGTTCTCTGTATTTTTGGCATTTCCTCTTTTTCTCTTAGCAATGATAGCAGATATGATACCTGCAATGTTACCGGAGAACTTATCAACGAAAGCCCTATACTGGATAGAGTTTACTTTAGCAACCCCTGTAGTGCTTTGGGCAGGATGGCCGTTTTATGTCAAGGCTTGGCACTCTGTCAAAAGCTGGAATCCCAATATGTTCACATTGATCGCACTTGGTGTGTCTGTAGCATGGGTCTACAGTGTAGTGGCACTGCTCTTTCCCACTATCTTCCCGCCACAGATGCTAGGGAGTGAGGGTACGGTACATGTCTATTTTGAAGCGGCAGCCGTAATTACAGCCTTGGTACTGATGGGACAGGTATTGGAGCTTAGGGCACGCTCAAGAACCAATGAAGCAATCAAAATGCTGCTCAGTCTTGCACCCAACACTGCAACACTTGTGCATCCCGACGGATCTGAAACAACAGTCTCTACTGAAGAGGTCAAAGTAGGTGACAAACTGCGTATCCGTCCTGGAGAGAAGATACCTGTTGACGGTGTTGTTCTGGACGGTGCAAGCCATGTGGATGAGTCCATGGTAACGGGTGAACCTATCGCTGTCAATAAAGCATCAGGCATGAAACTGATCGGTGCAACGATCAATGGCAACGGTACACTTATGATGCAGGCAGAGAAGATCGGTGCGGATACCCTGCTCTCACAGATCATTGATATGGTTGCCAAAGCACAACGTTCACGTGCACCCATACAGAAACTCGCAGACCTTGTCTCCTTTTATTTTGTACCTACAGTGGTATCTATATCTATACTTACCTTTATCGCATGGTATTTGATTGGACCGGAGCCCAGACTGGCATACGCACTGGTATCAGCTGTCTCTGTTCTGATCATAGCATGTCCCTGTGCCTTGGGTTTGGCAACGCCTATTTCGATCATGGTAGGAACAGGAAAAGGTGCTGCCAATGGTGTACTGATCAAAAATGCCGAAGCATTGGAGATCATGGAAAAAGTAAATACACTGATCGTCGATAAGACAGGTACATTGACGGAGGGTAAACCTAAACTTGTTGCTATAGAAACAATCGGAGAGATAGATGAGAGTGATCTGCTTCAGTTGAGTGCTTCACTTGAACATGCAAGTGAACACCCTATCGCCCTGGCTATCATGGAGAAAGTAGAGGATCAAAAGATACCATTGCTTGAGGTGACAGGGTTTGACTCTATCACCGGCCAGGGCATCAAGGGGATCGTCAAAGGACATGATATGGTCATAGGAAATATACATCTCTTTGAATCTTTAAAGCTCGATACAAGCAGTCTGAAAGAGAGGGCCGAATCCCTGAGAGGAGACGGTGCTACCGTGGTACTGGTCGCCGTAGATGGTAAGATTGCTGGTCTCATTGCCGTAGCAGATCCTATAAAAGAGACTACAAAGGATGCCATCGATGCACTGCATAAAGATGGACTGAAAGTGGTAATGATGACAGGAGACAATTTGACCACAGCCAATGCAGTCGCCAGAAAACTCGGTATAGATGAAGTGCATGCGGATGTACTTCCGGAAGGGAAAGCAGATATTATCAAAACACTCCAAGATAAAAATGAGATTGTTGCCATGGCAGGGGACGGGATCAATGATGCGCCTGCCCTGGCCCAGTCCCATGTAGGTATCGCCATGGGAACAGGTACCGATGTTGCTATGGAGAGTGCAGGTATTACGCTTGTCAAGGGTGATCTAAGAGGTATCGTTAAGGCGGTTCATCTCAGCCGAGCTACCATGAGAAATATCAGGCAAAATCTCTTTTTTGCCTTTATTTACAATAGTTTAGGCGTGCCTGTCGCAGCTGGAGTGCTTTATCCTTTCTTTGGCATTTTACTCTCTCCTATGATCGCAGCTACGGCGATGAGTTTCTCTTCAGTATCAGTGATCATGAATGCATTGAGATTAAAGAATAAAAAACTCTGAACACTCTATTTTGAAGAGCAAGATCATTGATCTTCAAAATAACTACACGCAGACTGCACATACTCTTGACTACTATAAGAGTATAAAACTACATACTACATGAGTATTACAAAGGATCAAGAATGACACATACATTAATGGACTTACCTTTTGATGAGAATGCACTGGAACCGTATATTTCAAAAGAAACACTTCAATATCATCATGGCAAACATCATGCTGGATATGTGAACAAACTCAATGGATTGATAGAAGGTACCGTCTATGCGGATATGACACTTGAAGATATTGTCAAAAAAGCCGATGGCGGTATTTTTAACAATGGTGCACAAGTCTTTAACCATAATTTTTATTTTAATGGGTTGAGTACAAAACCAACCTCTCCCTCTAAAGAACTGCTGTCTTTAATTGAACGTGATTTTACCTCTATAGAAGCATTTAAAGAGAAATTTTTAGAAATGGCTGCAGGTCTGTTCGGTTCTGGTTGGGTATGGCTGAGCGTAAAGGATTCAGATAGTTTAGTCATAGAATCATTTTCGAATGCCGGTAATCCCCTTCTTTTAGATCATACACCATTGCTTACTTGTGATGTTTGGGAGCATGCGTACTATATAGACTATAGAAATGCCAGAGCGGATTATCTTGAAAAATGGTGGGGGCTCATAAACTGGGATTTTGTTTCAGATAATCTGGCAGCCTGTGCCAAATGATGTTCTATGAAGCGAGAGTCTAGAGCACCATAACATTCTAACACCTTAAGGAGTGATCATGAAATCATCAAGAAGATACTTTTTTAGATATATGTCAGCACTTGGACTGGTCAGTTTTTTTCCTGTATCGATCAGTGCTAAAACTGCTAAAAATATCGTCAAATATCAATCTACCCCAAAAGATGGAAATTCTTGTAAGACTTGTATGCACTTTATTCCTGAAACCAATGAATGTAAAACCGTTGAGGGAAGTATTGATCCCAATGGCTGGTGTATCATTTACTTCAGAGACCCTAAATATAAAGAAGTAAAAGTAGAAGATGACAATCAGACCAATAAGATAGATGGTCCAACTTGATCTTGGTATTTGATAGTTAGTCATTATTCTTCCTGATCAGGAGTAGATAGTATGACCTTGGAACAATTGAAGCAGTTTAATGGACAAAACAACCAAAAAGCATATATCGCCTATAAAGGCAATATATATGATGTCACAAACAGTCCATTATGGAAAAATGGCACACACCAGGATCTTCATGAAGCCGGTGCTGATCTTACGGATACACTTGCCAATGCACCCCATGCTGAAGAGGTCTTCAGCAGCTTTGAGATCGTAGAGACACTTGACGGATATATTGAAGAGGCTCAAAAAAATGAACTGAGCACAGATTGGGTGAAATGGTATCGTAAATACCACCCTCACCCTATGCTGGTACATTTTCCTATCGCCCTGCACCTCTTTGCTTCCGGATTGGATCTTATTTTTCTGTTTCATCCCGAATCTTCTTTTGCTACAGCAGTTTTTTACACCTTTTTTGTCTCCACTGTGATAGGCGTATTGACCATGCTTTCCGGCATGGTAAGCTGGTGGATCAACTACCAACTGGCAATGCACCATATTTTGCTCAAGAAACTGATATTCTCAGTGATCACCCTTATTCTCGGTATTATCGGTATTGTGATCTATCTTAAGGACCCTGATGTGGTCTACACAACTACTCTACCAGGTGTCATATACCACGGTACTATATTGTTAACAGGGATCACTGTGATCATATTGGGATATTACGGAGGTAAACTCACTTGGCCAAACAGTAAAGAAGATACCAGAAGAGATACCAAAGATGAGTGTAAAGAAGAGACCAAGGAAAAGACTATGAAACCTACTATGAAAGCGCTGACCATACCATTTCAGTCAACGATCGCCAAATCACCCGTATCTCTGCCGAAGT
>JBNLDB010000021.1:0-12453 GCA_050304115.1 Sulfurovum sp.
AGGATCACCACCAAAAATCTTACGTTCACCCGTTTTTTCTTTTGAATCAGGATTGTATATTCTTTTTCGTTCCATCTCTCCACCTTGATAATTTTTTCATCGATTATTTTAAAACATTATACACATTTTGGCTGATGATTGAGTAAGAATAAGTCGATGAATAATTGAGAAAAAAACAAACGTAGATAAGTGCTTGAGCTTGTACACTGTAAACCTTCAGCATCTATCGTCAAGTTAGGTGAAAGAGAGGTGCTGAAGATCTGAAAATGCCCTAAGACACATACACATTTACACGTGAAGATTTAGTCTTCCCATTTATGTTTATGTGGGCTTCGTTCCAAATACTCATGATCATATTCATCATCATAGTATTCGTCATCTACATCATCCGCCCATCCAAAGAATTCATCCGTAAAGACCTTGTCATATCCCATCTCAACAAGCATATCGTCAAGTATCGAATAATCTGTGCCTTTCGTTCGACAATAATTCATAAGCGTTTGCATGTCCTCATTTCCAACCCCGTTCACCTTCAAAGCAAACTCAATCTCTTGAAAGGTCATTTCTCCCTCTCCTCTTTTTAAATCGCTGCTGATTAGACAGCCTCTCTGGAAGTTTTATCTTTCTATCCATATTGGAATTATATGTCAAAATCTGAGATTTTAAGCTAAAAAAAATCTTAATTTATCTAAAAAAATAATGCTGACATTTTTGTCGTAAATGCACCTGTTCTTGGGAGTACTTCAAAGCATATCTAAAAAGGTAACTTTTCATAGGAAGTATATTTGAAAAAAGGAGATGCACCTATCAAGGGAAAGCAATGATGCATACAAAGTGAAAAGCTACCTAGAAAGCATGAAGTATCAACAAGGGAAAAAAGGGATAAGAATCCTTCATGACTTTCATGGCGTGAGTATAACTCCATTGTATGAAGTAAGTGTGAAGTCTCTCTACCAATACCTACCAAAGAGAATGATTTTCATATTTACACTGCAATTTTTGTTTGGCTTATGGCTTGAGACTAGATAGCTTTCGTATGTTTCGGACTCACCTAAAGGAGGGTATTCACACTCTATGAGAATACCATATAAAACCAAAAGCTATCAGAAAACCATCGAGGCTTATAAAAGGGAGGGAGGGAGGAACCTCAGTGGTTTTCATGCTGCTATTATACTCTGCTTGTGTGTAATGAGTGTGAAATTTATAAGTGACTGGGAAAGTCATACTTTAACCGTCAACTGGGCCATTTTTCAGTGCTTAAAATAAGCATCTTTTTTATTTTCTTAATATCTCAGGTTAAAAAAAGGCTTAAAGTGTCTTATTTTGTCATTTAGATAGGTTTATTTAGCTTTTAAACCTTTTTGATACAAAAAATAATTCTTTCTAATAGTTCCGAGGCAAAAAAACTTCTATTGATAAAAAATTTCAATTTCTCGCGATAGCAATTTACATTTTTATTTTATATATCTCGGGACGATACTTTTTTTTGGATTCGTTTTATTCTTTTGTTGCATCTACAAAGAAAAAAAGGAGTGAAGAGAAAAATATATAAGTTTAAGATTCAAGAAGATTAAAATATACGTGATCATAGAACATGTCTCTAGTTGTCATTATTGACAACCGACACATTCCATAGATCTATCCTCTACATCATTAGAAGATTCAGGAGATTGAGATCTTAGATAATACGTAGACTTCAATCCAAACTTCCAGGCATTCATGTAGATCTCATTGAGGTATTTACCGCTTGCTTTATCCAAGGTGATAAAGATGTTCAAACTCTGCCCCTGATCTAACCATTTTTGTCTGATCGCCCCCGCTTTGACAAGAAGGTTCTGATCAAGGTCATAACTAGGCGTATAGTACTGCCAAGTGTCTGCAGTAAGGTTTGGTGCCACCACTGGGATAAGTCCTGAAAGGTTCTCTTCAAACCACTTTCTTTTATAGACCGGTTCGATCGCCTGAGTTGTACCTGTCAATATAGAGATAGAACTTGTCGGTGCGATAGCCATAAGGTAACCATTTCTCATACCGTCTGTTTTGACTTTCTCTTTCAATCCCTGCCAGTCATGGGTATATCCGAAGAGACCGCCTCTGTCAACCAGCTTACATGCATTCTCATTGGCTTTATCGATAGGGAAAATACCTTTGGACCAGTCTGAACCTTCAAAGTTCGGATAGCGCCCTTTCTCCAAGGCCAGATTGCTTGATGACTCAATCGCATAATATGAGAAGGATTCCATCACTTCATCTATCTTGGTAAAGTGGTCATGACTTCCCCACTCTATCTGATGTTCTGCAAGCATCTGAGCCTCACCCATCACACCAAGACCGATCGATCTTGACTTTTCATTGGTCTTCTTTACTTTTGCCAAAGGATAGAAGTTCAAATCGATCACATTGTCAAGCATACGGATCGCTGTAGGTACAACACGCTCCATATCTTCTTTGGTATTGACATTGGCAAGGTTGACAGAAGCAAGGTTACATACCGCTGTGTCACCATCCGTTTTCTCTTTGTCAACGATCCATATCTGCTTACCGTTAAGACTGTCAAGCGCTGTCACTTTTTTAGCCGGCTTGGTTGTTCCGTTGTCTACAGTAAGCATCTCCTCTTCATCGTAGGCTTCAGTCGTTCCATCTTCAAATGTAAAACGTGTTTTATAGGTGTTTGGTGCAGTGTTTTGGAAAATCTCGGTACAGAGGTTCGTACTTCTGATGATACCTGCATGTTTGTTAGGGTTTGCCTTGTTTGCTGTATCTTTGAATGTAAGGAACGGGTTTCCTGTTTCAAAGTAAGAACGAAGCATCTCCTTCCAGAGACTTTTCGCAGAAACTCTTTCTCTGGTGATCTTGTCATCAGAATTTTCAAGCTCTATATAACGTTCTTCAAACGCTTCACCATAGAGTGTTGTCAACTCTGTCACTTCAAACGGGTCAAAGAGCGTCCACATCTCATCCGCTTCTACCCTTTTCATGAAGAGGTCATTAAGCCATATAGCAGGGAAAAGGTCGTGTGCTCTACGGCGCTCTTCACCGGAGTTCTTTTTCAGATCAAGGAAGTCACGTACATCAACATGCCACGGCTCTATGTAAACAGCGATAGCCCCTTTACGTGTACCAAGCTGGTCAACTGCGATGGCAACATCATTGGCAATTTTGAGGAAAGGTACGATACCCCCTGCAGCATGCTTATGCCCATCGATGTATGAACCCATACCACGGACCAGTGACCAGTCCCAACCGATACCACCACCGAATTTAGAGAGCAGTGCCATCTCTTTATATCCGTCAAAGATACCTTCGATATTGTCCGGTGTCGATCCGATATAACAAGAGCTCAATTGGTGTCTTGGTGTTCTCGCATTGGATAAGGTAGGTGTTGCCGCCATGACTTCAAACTTACTCAAAATATCGTAAAACTTTTTCGCCCAAGTTTGACAGTCAAATTCATTTTGTGCCAGGAACATGGCTACACCCATAAAAAGCTGCTGAGGCAACTCAATAGGCGTCCCGCTACGGTCTTTCAAGAGATATCTGTCATAGAGTGTACGAATACCCAGGTAAGTGAACTGCAGGTCACGCTCCGGTTTAATATAATCGTTTAGATCGTCAAGGTCATATTTGTCTTTCAGTCCAAGAACGATACGCCCTTCTTTCTCTCCACGTTCGAAATGTTCACGCAAATGGTTATAGCCTGTAAACCCCGTTACCCTGTGGTAAAGGTCATAAAGAAAGAGTCTAGCAGCAACGAACGTCCAGTCCGGTCTGTCAATATCTATCTTGTCAACTGCTGTTTTTATCAGTGTTTGCTGTATCTCCTGAGAAGAGATCATATCACGAAATTGTAGCTTGGCATCTACTTCAAGTTCACTTTGACTTACCCGCACAAGCCCCTCTACTGCTGCGGCTGTATACTTCTGAATTTTCCCTACATCTAATGTTTCTACCCTACCATTTCGTTTAACAACTCTGATCATCTTTTCCCTGTCCTTTTGTGTTGCTTTGTCATCGTTTTTTATGACATTGATTAATCCGATTTTACTCAAATTTACCTTGCGTATTTTTGAAAAGTTGTATCATTTTTAGGCATCTTTTTTATAAGATTTGGTGATAGCGTTTGAAAGACTCTTAGAGAGGGAGTTTGTAAAAGGTATAAGGTTTATTTATAAGATAAAAAGGGGTGAAGAAATGGTATGTCTGTCTCTTTTTACCGTGGACAAAGTGTCCACGATAGACGCTATTTATTTGAAGACTCTTTTAAAGATGGCATCTACATTTTTGGTGTAGTAATCATAGTTGAAACACTCTCTGATCTGCACTTCGGAAAGTTTAGATCTTAACTCTTCATCTGCAAGCAAGTGTCCCAAGTATAGTGATTCTCCTTCATCATTTGTCGTTGGCTTGCCTTGCTGGATCTCTTCCCACACTTTCATCGCATTTCTTTGCACGATTCTATACGCATCTTCTCTGCTTACCCCCGCTTTAGGAAGCTCCAAGAGTACCCTTTGAGAGAATACCAATCCACCCGTAAGGTTAAGGTTTTTCATCATGTTCTCAGGCATGACGGTAAGATTTGCAATCACACTGTTCATTCTGTGCAGCATGAAGTCTGAAGTGATAAACGCATCTGGAAGCCAAAATCTCTCAGTAGATGAGTGAGAGATATCTCTCTCATGCCAGAGTGCTACGTTTTCCATAGCCGGAGCAGCATAGGCTCTGATCATACGTGCAAGACCTGTAATGTTTTCTGTCAAAATAGGGTTTCTTTTATGCGGCATAGCAGATGATCCCTTTTGCCCTTTTGCAAAATACTCTTCCGCTTCATACACTTCTGTTCTTTGTAAATGTCTGACCTGTACTGCGAATTTTTCTACAGATGAAGCCATCAGTGCCAAAGCAGTTGCCAATCTTGCATATCTGTCTCTATGTACGACTTGGTTTGAACACGGTTCAGGTTTTAAACCTAATTCAGCCATCGCCAACTCTTCGAGTTCAAGCGGTGCATGTGCAAAGTTACCCATAGCACCGGAGATCTGACCCACAGCGATCACTTCCATCGTCTCTTCAAGATTCTTAAGGTGTCTGGCCATCTCATCATACCACACTGCCAATGTCAAACCAAATGTGATAGGCTCACCATGGATACCATGACTTCGTCCTACCATTAAAGTCATTTTATGCTCTTCTGCACGTCTCTTGATAGACTCCATAAGCATCTTGACATCAGCAATGATGATCTCCAATGATGCTTTCATTTGAAGTGCAACACCTGTATCAACAGCATCAGAAGATGTCATACCATAGTGGAACCATCTAGACTCCTCCCCAAGACTTTCACTGACACTGGTATTGAAAGCGATCAGGTCATGTTTGGTAATAGCTTCGATCTCTTCTATTCTCTCCACTGAGAAGGTAGCATTCTTAACGATCTTTTCACAATCATCATCAGGAATAAGCCCCAATTTATTCCATGCTTTTACAGCGGCTTTTTCAACCTCAAGCCACGCTGCATATCTTGCATGTTGTGTCCAATGTTTTGCCATCTCTTCTCTTGAATATCTTTCAACCATTTTCTTTTCCTTGGTGTTTTACATTGCAACCCTCGTTCCCCCTTATCTCTGTGGGAATAGATATTTCAATACAATATAGAAACAAATTTTTTATGCTAGAATTCTACCAAAATAGCAGTTAATAATACGACTAGTCGTATAAGCTGATTGCTGAAGTCAAGCATTAAAATGCAGTACAAGCGATGCACTATATGCCGAGTCGTACGACCCAGTGTCAACAATCAATTTTTAAAAGATTGACTAGATGTCAAGGTTGTAGCAATGGACATTTTTTGGACTTTGTTCAAAAGGCGTCCTATTAAATTAAAAAAGGTGAAGAAAAGATGCCATTTGTCAAAGAGAAATTTATAGTACCGGAGAAAATGCCTGCATTTGTATTTATCATGCGTACCTTCAATCTTTCACAAGGTCAAGCACAACGTGTCATATCCAAAGGTAGATTACTGATCAATGAGCACTCTTTTTTTCGATCAGGTGAACATATTGAAGGACCTGTAGAAGTAGTCTATTTCAAACCCTCTTCACAAGGAAACCCTCCTCTCTTTCATACCAAAGACTTTATGGTCTTTGAGAAGTATTCGGGTGTATTGGTCCATCCTAATACGATGGCAACCCCCTACTCCCTTCTCGATGAGATTCGCAGTGTTGCCGGTGATGATGCCAATGCTGTACACCGTATAGATATGGAGACATCCGGATTGCTTATGGCAAGTAAACATAAGGACTCCGAGTCCTTTCTAAAAGGCGCCTTTGCAGCGAGGAACATTCAAAAATCCTACCTTGCATGGGTGGATGGGAAACTTACAGAACCCTTCTCTTCGAATGAACGTATCAAGGTCAACAATGACTACAGCCAATGCAAGCACAAGGTCTTTATCTCTGAAGAAGGCAAAGCTTCGCACACGGATTTTGTGCCTCTGGAGTATGATGAAACACTGGATGCTACGCTGGTTGCCTGCTACCCCCATACAGGACGAACACATCAGATAAGGGTCCATTTGTTTCACGTGAAACATCCTATCTTGGGTGATCCCTTATACGGAACCACCTTCAAAACTGCCAATGATTACCTCGAAGAGGTACTCAGCCCGGAAGAGCGCATGAGGGAAACGGGCGCAAGCAGGCTGATGCTCCATGCCCATAGTTTGACCTTCAGTATGGGGTCTAAATTTCATATAGAAAGTAAAAGTAATTTTTCTCAGATGAAGGATCTGATCTGCGAGAAAGAAAAAAGAGTATTTAACAAAGGATAGGAGAAACCTATTTCTCCTCATCGCTCCTGGAATCATAGATAAACCAACCTACGCCAATCGCTGCAACAACGATAATAAATCCCAACATAAAAAGTTCCAAAGTTGACATTACACTTCTCCTTCCAATTCCTGCTCGCGTAGCTGTCCGCAGGCTGCTGAGATATCCAACCCTTTAGACTCGCGTATCGTACAATGCAACCCTCTTTTGGTCAGATACTCCTGGAACTCTTTCATATCTTTTTCACTTGGACGTTTGAACTCCGTACCTCCATACGGATTAAAATAGATCAGATTGACCTTGGCTTTAATGCCGTCAAGAAGCGAAAGAAGTTTCTTTGCTGCAGAGATGTCATCATTAACATCTTTGATGACAAGATACTCGAACATCACTCTCTTTCTATCATTGACAGGAAAGTTTTTTACAGCAGTGATGATCGATTCAATATTGTATGCTTTGTTAATAGGCATCAGCTGTTGTCTCAATTCATCGTCAACCGCATGCAAAGAGATCGCCAGGTTCACGCCAAGTTCCATCTTTCCAAGTCTTTCTATCTTTGTACTGAGTCCGGAGGTAGAGATGGTTTGTCTATGTGTTGCTATCGCCATACCCTCAGGGTCAGCAAATATCTTGACAGCTTTTGCTACCTCTGTTAGGTTGTCAAGCGGTTCACCCATCCCCATGAATACAATATTGACACGTCGGTTGGCATCGATCCCGTTATCTTTTTTGATCATACGTACCTGTTCAACGATCTCACCGGCTGTCAAATTACGCATAAAACCGCCCTTTGCCGTCAAACAAAAGGCACACCCTACCTTACACCCTACCTGAGATGAGATACAGACTGTATAACGCTCCTGATGCTTTACAGAGCCATCTTCATGATACTCCTTCTCTCTCATTAAAAGCAGTACAGACTCTACTGTATGTTTATCATGGAGTTCAAAAAGGTATTTACGGCTTCCGTCTTTGGAATTTTGTACCATGACTGTTTTGAGAGGTGTAAGGGTATACGCTTCATCCAGTTTTTCTCTCATCTCCTTAGGGAGATTTTTCATCTCTTCAAATGACATAGCATATTTATGGTAGATCCAATTATATATCTGTTTCGCACGAAAAGAAGGTTTGATCACTTCACCTAACTCTTCTTTTGTCAGATCTTGTATTATTTTTTTCATCTATTTACTTTTACTTTCTTTTATATACTTCGTTAATCTAAGCATCGCTTCTTTATGATTATCCATAAAGTCTCTGTGTGCATTTTCATCGCAATAGTTGGTCACGATGAAAATACCTGCCGCAGGGATATCAAAAGATTTTGCTACTTTCAGTACCGCATAGTATTCCATATTCTCTAAATGGATATTTTTGGAAAGATACGCCTTCCCAATCTCTTTGTCCATCGTAATATAATGAGAACTGTTCACTATTGTTTCACGTGAAACATCTTCAGCCGTGGAGACCATATTGTCTATAGGGGTATAGGAACCCCCTGTGAAGAAACTGTTCTCTATGTTCGATGCTGTCTTTGATTCGATAATGTCAAACACTCTCTTTTCACCATATGAGCCTGCCGTACCGACAAACAATAAAAACTTTGGTTTTTGAGACGCGCATAGACGCGTTAAATTGATCGCAACGTCAGTCATACCAATGCCAACGGGCAAAGCAAAATCAAACTGCTCACTCTCTCCTGCACAAATGATCATGAATTACATTCTCACCGGGATATTCTTCCCTCTAAGATAGCTTTTTAATTCCATAATGTCAATCTCTTTGAAGTGGAAGATCGAAGCTGCCAAAGCTGCATCCGCATGCCCGATCGTGAATGCCTCTTCGATATGCTGCATCGTCCCGGCACCACCTGATGCAATAACAGGGATATTGACAAGATCACTGATCTTTCTATTTAGATCATTGTCAAATCCTGCTTTGGTTCCGTCTGCATCCATAGAGGTGACAAGCAGTTCTCCTGCCCCTCTTTCATACGCCTCTTTTGCCCATTCGAGAGCATCGATACCCGTATCGTTACGTCCGCCATGGGTAAAGACATGCCATCTATCCTCAGCAACCCTTTTGGCATCTATCGCCACTACGATACATTGAGATCCAAAACGTTTTGCACCCTCTTCAATGAATGCAGGATTCTTGATGGCTGCAGAGTTCACACTGACTTTATCACACCCTACATTGAGAAGGTTATAGATATCAGTGAGCTCTCTGATCCCTCCGCCTACCGTTAGAGGAATGAAAACTTCCTGTGCTACTTTTTTCACGACATCAACAATGGTGTCACGTCCTTCATGACTTGCACCGATATCAAGAAAAGTGATCTCATCTGCACCCTCTTGATTGTAACGTCTGGCCACTTCCACAGGATCACCTGCATCACGCAACCCGACAAAATTAACACCTTTTACCACCCGTCCGTTATCTACATCAAGACAAGGTATGATACGTTTTGCAAAATAATCCATCTAATTAGTCGTGTTCCTCTCAAAATTATGATAAGATTATACAAAAATTATCCCAAACGTGTGATTAGTATCAATTATAAAGGTAGATTATAGTATGATTATTGAAAATTTAGCCGAATTTGCCAGTAAGAAATTCGGTCAAAACTTTTTGAAGAATGATATCTATCTTCATAAAATCATCCAAGCGATGCCCAATGACGACTTAAAAGTCGCAGAGATTGGACCTGGCTTAGGTGATTTAACCAAAGAACTTGTAAAAGTTCGAAATGTCACAGCATTTGAGGTTGATAAAAGATTATGTGAGCATCTTACGACTGAATTCGAAGAACCTATCCACGAAGGTCGCTTTGAATTACGGTGCGGAGATGTGCTTGAGCGTTGGGAGTCAGGAAGCCTATTGGATGAACCTTATCATCTGGTAGCCAACCTGCCCTACTATATCGCAACCAATATTATTTTAAAAGCATTTAAAGATGAACACTGCCGGTCTATTCTGGTCATGGTTCAAAAAGAAGTGGCTGTTAAGTTTGCAGCAAGTGTCAAACAAAAGGAGTTTTCTGCTCTTTCTGTACTTGCCCAAACAGTAGGAAAAGCGACACTATGTTTCGAAGTTGAACCCGAAGCATTTGTCCCACCTCCAAACGTGACTTCCGCGGTGCTTTTAATAGAGAAAGACCGGTCACTAGATGACGAGAAGTTTGAAGCGTTCTTAAAGATCGCATTTGCGCAACCGCGTAAAAAAATCTCTAAAAATCTTATGACTGTTTTTTCTAAAGATATAGTACATCAAACCTTCGAAAAGTTGGGTATCGACCCCAACTTACGACCTCATGAAGCTGAGACATCTATTTATCATCACATATATAATGAACTAAAGGATAATTTAGATGGAAAACAACAGTCAGAACAACGAAAGATCTCAAAATCTAGGGCAAAGAACACCCAGAGATAGAAAACCAAATCCACATAGACAAAACACACAAGGGCAAAATACCAACCGTCCTGACCCTAATGCGAACAGAAAACCGCATCCGAACAGAAAACCGAACCCAAATAGAGAAGTAAACGGTAATGTCCAGGATAGAGAGGCTCCGGACGGGAACAGAAAGCCGAACCCTAACAGAAAACAAAATCCTAGCAGAAAACCAAACCCTAACCAAAATAAAAATGCAGACAGATCAGGGAATAAACCAAATCCAAACAAGAAACCATTTTCAGGCAATAAGCCGAATCAAAACCGTGGCGGTGGGAAGAACAGAAACAGAAGAAAAAATGTTACCACTGTAAATGATACTATGAGAGCATCTCTTGAAGAGAATGCACGTGTAAAAGATGCTACCATGAACCCATGGAAAAAAATTGACATGGCTAGCAAAGGGAAGGTCAGATTTACACCACTTGGGGGTCTTGGCGAGATCGGTGGGAATATGGCTGTACTTGAGACAGAGACTACGGCTATCGTCATCGATGTGGGTATGAGTTTCCCTGATGAAACAATGCACGGTGTTGATATCTTGGTACCTGACTTTTCTTACTTGCATACGCTCAAAGGTCAAAAAGACGTCTATATCATTATCACACATGGACATGAAGACCATATCGGTGCCATGCCTTATCTGTTTAAAGAACTACAATTTCCTATCTATGCGACACCGCTTGCGCTTGCTATGATCGAAAACAAGTTCAATGAACATGGATTAAGTGCGCATACAAAACATTTCAACTTTGTGACACTGAGAACACAATATCAGATCGGTGATATGAAGATAGAATGGCTGCATAATACCCACTCTATCATTGATGCCTGTTCACTTGCGATCGAAACACCTGCAGGGATCATCATGCATACGGCTGACTTTAAAATAGACCACACTCCTGTGGATAACTATACTATGGACTTGCGTCGTTATGCCTATTATGGAGAAAAAGGTGTACTTTGTCTTTTCTCTGATTCTACGAACTCACATAACCCTGGGTTCACAAAAAGTGAAAAAGTGGTCGGGAAAACGTTTGATTCACTGTTCGACCTTGCAAAAGGAAGGGTCATCATGTCAACCTTCTCATCCAATGTACACCGTATCTTCCAGGCGATGCAAAGGGCAGTAAATCACGGTAGAAAGATCTGTGTGATCGGTCGTTCTATGGAGCGTAATGTTGAGACAAACAGGGCGCTTGGTTTTGTGGATATTGAAGACAAACACTTCATCGAAGTGCATGAAGTACCAAAGTATGCTGACCATGAAGTCCTCGTCGTCACTACAGGTTCACAGGGTGAAACTATGGCTGCACTGAACCGTATGGCAACGGATGAACATAGACATATCAAACTTAAGCCGTCTGATACTGTGATCATCTCTGCTTCAGCGATCCCTGGGAATGAAGCTTCCGTGTCGAGTCTTATGAATAAACTGATGAAAGCAGGTGTGACAGTAAGATACAAAGAGTTCGGTGATATCCATGTTTCAGGACATGCTGCACAAGAGGAGCAAAAACTCATCTTGAGACTGATCCAGCCTAAATTCTTCTTGCCTGTTCACGGTGAATATAACCATGTAGCAAAGCATGCTAAAACTGCCGTGGAGTGTGGTGTTGATGAGAGAAATATCCTGCTGATGAGTGATGGTGACCAGGTAGAGATCACACCTAAGTATCTCAAAAAGGTCAAAACGGTCAAGAGCGGTAAAACATACATTGATAATCAAAACAATATGACCATTGAAAACGATGTTGTTCTTGACAGACAGAAACTGGCGGAAGACGGGATCGTCAATGTCGTGGCACAGATCAGTCAAAGCAACCAGAAAGTCGTTGGAAAACCGGTAGTTTCAAGTCACGGGCTTGTAGCGGCAAAAGAAGATAAAAAGTTTGAAAAAGAGATCGAAGTACTGCTCGAAACGATGCTGCTTAACATGAAACCTGAAGCACTGAAAAACCATAGAGATGTGGAGAATGAGATTCGTAATGTCATAAGAAAACATGTGATACGTACGAAAAAGAGATATCCGCTTATTATACCTACGATCTTCATTATCTAAGATACTTCTGCCTTTGGGGCAGAAGATCGCATCACGTGCCTTATCTCTATTTCATCTGAACAAAACAGCCATCCCTCCTTCACTGCTAATTATGCTATAATCCTCTAAAAATAT
>JBNLDB010000022.1:0-12393 GCA_050304115.1 Sulfurovum sp.
GAAAGTTCTTGATAAAACATCATAGGCGGTTTTAGTCTCTTTGTGTTGCTGGAGAATCGTACGGTCTAAATAGAGCGAATCCTGTAAAGCACGTTTGTTCCTCTCCGAAATATAGACGATCTGTTCATGGTTGTCTGTATGTATTTTGAGTACAGGAACAATGGCAAGAGAGAGGATGATCACAGAGATCAGGATCTCAATAATGGTAAAGGCGGGACGTAACGGTTTCAATAGAATGCTCCGCTGTCAGATGCCAAAGCACTGTTCTTTAACCAATACTCTTTTGCCTCTTCAGGGGTAGAGAAGCGTTGGGGTTCTCCAAAAAAAGCAGGAAGGAAATAGCTTCCCTCCTCATTTTTTAAAATGATCTGGGTGGAACTTCCATTCTTGAAGAAATTCATGACCAGACAAATTTTCTGATCTTGATAGCGCCCGTATTCGATACGGGTCAGTGCATCAAATTGATCAACTGTGTAGGCTTGGATATTCGTAAGGTCTATAGGGTTTGTATACTCTTCGAACGGAGAGGAGAGATCTGACCTGAAGTAACAGGAACGACACTGATCGATACAGAGTAGTGTACCTTCCCCGCGGAAGAGTTCTGAGGAGAGTATATTGGATTTAAGGTTGAGAGGCGTGAGTGCTTTTGGTTTTGGTTTGCCTACTTCCACCCCCTCAAAGCCTAGAAAATAAACCATAGAGACAATGAGAATAACGATAAGAAGCTCTAAAAGAGAGAAGCCTTTGCTTACGTTATATCTCTTGAGAGGGGACATAAAGGCAGCTTATTTGTTACATTCGCTAAAGAGGATATCTCTATCACTATCTTCACCACCCTCTTTTCTGTCCGCAGCAAAAGAGATGAGTTCGAATTCATCTCCTTTATTGATATAGATAAAAGGTGTTTTCCATGAGTCTTTAGGCATCTCTTTGAGGTAAGGTTTTGCACGGTAATTAGGATATTTATCCGGATCAGGATTACTTAGAAGTGCTTCAAACCCCTCTTCTGTTTCGGGATAGGTTCCATTATCAAGTTTAAACATGTCAAGTCTCTTGCCCAGATCGTTCATTTTTAGACAGACTGTATCTCTTTTGGCTTCATCTGCAGCATCCATAAGCCCTGGTGCCACAACAGCGACAAGCCCTCCAAGAATTACGATCACGATCAGTAGTTCGATAAGAGAGAAACCGGCTCTCAGTTGCATGTTTTTTTTCATAGATGTCCTTTAGTTTGCTTTGGTATAATATTTCGATTCAATTGTACAAATTTTACTTTAATCGAGCTTTTAGATGGATAAAACCCAACCTGCCCCAAACAGCGTCAAGCATAGACAAGGATTTGCCCTTCTGATCACATTGTCGGTCCTGGCCGTTATTATCGCACTGACCACTGTGCTCCTGAGTTATTTCGACGAGGTCAAACAGGATGCCAGTGATACAAAAGCACTTATACAGGCAGATATATACTATAAAAATATAACAAATATATTTCAAGGGATTAAAAATAAAAAACCCCTTTTTTCTGTATTATACACCACGGCATTGCCCCTGCAGGCACCAGAGGGTGGATTCTCCCTGCAGTTGCAGTGTGAACCTTTATACAAAGGGGTGAATATCAACTGGCTCGGGTTAGAGAACAGTGCTCAAAAAGCAGCATCCGTTTCTGTAGCCCAAGAGCTTTTTGAATTCATTGCTCAAGAGTATAATATACAGGACCCCGGAAGATTATATGAGATGCTTCTTGAAGAGATAGGCGGTGAAAATAGATGGGTACAAAAAGAGCAAAGCAGGCTTCACCAAAAAAACGGTATTATATCTTACAAGCAGCTTTCAGATATCGTCAGTCGTTACCAGTTTGAGGTCGATGATCTTGAAATAGGAGCGGTTCCATGGCAAAAATATTTTAGTTTCTCTCCTGAAGCGGATAAAATAGATGTGGAGTACAGCTCCCCGGAACTACTCGCATACCTGTTTGATATGGATGTATCAACGGTGGAAGAGTGGACATCGCTTGTAGAGAGAGGCACTTTGGAAAACTTTGTACGTGAGAATGGCGGAGACTATGAGAAAAGAAAAAGCATTCTTGCAGGTGAAACGTTCTTAGAAGCGGCTGAGTGCTCCGTAGGTTATGCTATGGCAGACGATCAGTATGGATTTAAATTTGAATATATTCAGGGAGAGGCAAAATATTTTGAATTTTATGGGAAACAGTAAAGCATTACTTCTTGTACATCCTTCTATGAAACCAGTCTCATTGACAGAGACGGTGAATGTCATGTTGCCGCCACAGTTCTACACACTGAAAAAAGAACTGTTGCCTCTTCGTTACGCCTATCAGGCAAAGAAGATCGCCCCTTCACTCTTTGAAGGCTTACTGGAAGCAGGTGAGTATGAGTATATGGTATGGAAAGAGGATGAAGCGTGGGTCTTCCTGGCGTATGATATAGCAAAGATCACGGCATTTTTAGAGAGTAAAGGCTTTGCCCTGGAGCAGATCTCCAAACTCTTTTTTGCCCAGCAATCCGTCGACCTTTTTGATCAACCGCTTTGGCTGGGAGAAGAAGAGGCACTGGTTGCTTTGGATCATACGGTTGTGGTCGTTCCAAGAAGTGCTCTTGCAGACGAGAACAGTTCTTCCCTGGTCTTTGACCATAGCTTTACGCCTAAAAAAGGTATCGTACTCTCTGGAGCATACGGTTCAGTACTGAGTCTGAAACAGGCGTCGAAGCTCGCAGCTATATTTATGCTTTTTGCGCTGATGTTCTTTATTGAAGGGAGTCGTTATGGGTATGATTCCCAAGCAGGAGAGGCCAAGATGCAAGAGCTGCTTTCGGCCAATCCTTCTTTGCAGAGTACCTATACACGAGAGAGCATTATGACCAAATATAAAGCGATCGATAGAGCAGAACGAAAAAAGCGTGAGTTCGTTAAAATGGTATCAGGCATGATCTTTAAGGGTGTAACACTCTCTGCATTAGAGATAGATGCGAAGGGCTACAAAGTACACTTTACCTGTAAAGATGCCCAGGTTGCAAAACGTCTTACGCTGTTGGCCACAAAGAACAAGCTGAAAACGTCAGCCGTTTCAGGAAGCCATGACTTGAAGATAGAAGGTACATTATGACCTGGAAAAGATATCAGAATGAGTTGATCGCACTGATCGCATTTGTTTTCATGCTGGGGGCATATGGGTATAAAACGTCACAGGTCTCCTCACAGGCGCAAAGTCTCGCTGCAGCAAAACACACGGTAGAGGAACTCCAAGAGGTCATTTCTCTGAAGAAGATATGGGACGATACGAGAACCACGAAAAAAGTGGAGAAGCTTCAAACCCTGGTCCCCGCTTCCAAAGTAAAATGGAGCAATCAAAACAAAAAGGTGACAGCAAGCTATAAAAGTTTAACGGCGCGAGAGTTAAATACCTTAGTGACCAAAATCCTCAATGTACCTGTAGAGATACAAACGCTTAAGGTACAAAAAGCAGATTCATCTTACGATGTGGAGTTCAAATGCAAATGGTAAAAAAGAGTGGTGTCATATTACTAGTGACCTGGTTTGCCATACTTGTAATGATGCCCAAGCAGGCGTTGTACTATAAGCTGGAAGAAACACTTGCCAAGCATGAGTTAGAACTCAATGAAGAAGAGATAGATGAAGGTTTTTTCTCATTGAACCTGCATCAGGTTATAGTGTACTTTAAAGGTATTCCTGTGGCAACCATTGAAGAGATAGGTCTGTGTACGTTACTTTTCTACAGCAGCTTGGAACTTCAGGGGCTTCTTGTGGATGACTCCTTAAAAAGGATGGTACCGCAAGAGACACAACAGGCACTTCTCTCACACTCCATACTCTCTCCTCTGAAAATTTCTGTGGATGCAGAGGGTTCCTTTGGCGGGATGTCAGGCACGATCGATCTTCATGCGCGTACAGTTCATTTGGATTTTAATGAGAGCAAGAACATAGAGATGCTAAAGCCTCAGTTGAAACAATCTGAAAAAGGATGGGTCTATGAAACATCTTTTTAAACCTGAAATAGCCAAAGGGCTCTGGTCTGTGTTGATCCTGCTGCTTGTGGTTAAAATGGCCTGGTTCATAGTTGAACTGTTATGGCTGCCGACCATGGGGGTAGAACATAGTGAGGAGAGGGGAGCCAAAGCCCTTTACTATAGGGTCAAGTTAAGCCCCAATGATGTAGCGGCACCTACGACGAAGAGACCTGTACAAACTGCAGGAAGCATTCAGGATATCAAACTTTTGGCTATCTATAATGCCTCCGATGTTACGGTCGTGACGGTCGAATACAAACGTGCAACGAAAGTGCTCGCCAAAGGTGAAGGGATCAATGGATTTGTACTTGAAGGAGCGGGGAGCAATTATGCGACCTTCAGTAAAAATGGAGAAACCTATCAGATCAATCTGATCGTCAGTACAAAAGGTGCGGGGAGCATTAAAAGTGCTCGGCCTTCCGCTGTTCCAGCCTCTTCTGAGACTAAAGTGGAAGGCGAGGTCACGGATGCCGGTGATCACAAGATCGTAGATCGGTCATTGCTGGACCACTATGCGAAGAACATGGATGATATTTACAAGAATATTGGTATCAAGGAGATTAAAAAAGGTAAGGACCTGGAGGGTTTTAGTATCTCTTTTATCCGAAAGGGATCACCTTTTGCAAAACTTGGGCTTCAAAGAGGTGATGTCATCAAAGCTGTCAACGGCCAAAAGATAGACAGCTACAATGCTGCTTTTGATGTGTATAAAAATATTTCAAATATTGATAACCTGACACTGGTTATTCAAAGAGGTAAAGAAGAAATGGAGTTAGAATATGAAGTTAACTAAAATTATATTGAGTATATTATTGGTATTGTCTGTAGGAGCCTATGCGGAGGAGGAGACGGTAGATGTAAATTTCCGTGACCTAAGTGTAAGAGATTTCATCGAAATGGTTTCCAAAATCACACAAAAGAACATTTTGATCGAAGCAGAACCTACAGGAAAGATCAACTTTGTCTCCACAAAGCCTATTAAAAAAAGTGCACTCTTCTCTTTGGCAAACTCTATACTTGGAGGTAAAGGGTTAACGATCATAGACCAGGGCGAGTATTATAAGGTTGTCAAAGGAGCCGATGCAGCAGGCGAGGGACTTGAAGTAAGCAGCTCTATCAAAGGGGAGACCATGAAAACGGTGATGTTCCCTTTAAAGAACACCAATGCTGCCGTACTTCGTGCAAAGATCAAACCGCTCTTGGACAGAAATGCAAAAGTGATCTCTTTTAAAGAGAATAATGTCTTGGCGGTAACGGCAACCCCAAGAGTATTGGAGTCTATTGCAAAAGTGATCAACGCGGTGGAGGTGACCGGTGAAAAGAAATCGGTGGTGATCAAACTCAAAAACTCTTTGGCCAAAGATGTGTTTGTAAATATACAAAATATGTCGAAGAAAATTTTCCCGCAAACAATCGAGAGTGAAAAAGTAGATGTCTTTAAAGATGATGCGACCAATTCCATCATCCTGGTAGGACAACCGAACAATAACAACCGTATGATCAAGTATATCAAAAAGCTTGATATTCAAGGGGAGAGTACCACACAGAAGATGTATGTGATCAGACTCAAAAACTCCAATGTCGAAGAGATGGAGAAGATCATGAGCAAACTGATCTCCCAAATGAACAATGTGGCAATGAAGACACCGGCAAAAGGGGCAGAACCGCCAAGTCAGGCCATGGTCGTATCAGATATTGAAAGAAATGCACTGGTTCTGCTCGCAACGGCAGAACAGATGAAGAACATCAGAGATACCATAAGAATGATCGATATCCCTAAAGTGCAGGTCTATGTCAAAGCGAAGATCGTTGAGGTCAATAATAACATGGCACAGCAGATAGGTTTGAAATATGGATTTAACGGAGGGGCTATTACTTCCAACGGTCTCTATACCCTGGCTGGGAATATGGGAGCTACTGCACTGCAGATCTCTCCATCACTTTTAAGCTTTTTGAATGCGAATACAAACAACTTTGAAGGGTTTGACGCCAATGGTAATCCGATCTACTCCAATGACCCGGCTTTCTCATTTGATGCTGTAGATAAGGTCTTTGCCTTGGGTGCAACACTCGATCTTTTGGAAAGTAACGGTGCAGCACAGATCTTGAGCGAGCCTTCAGTACTTTGTACCAATAACAAAGAAGCAGAGATCTATGTGGGACAGACAAGATCTATTTTGACACAGGCACAGCAATCCACAACAGGCGTTTCCAACGTGGTCAATAACTACTCCAGGGAGGATATCGGGCTTACATTAAAAGTGAAACCAAGACTCTCTAGCAACAATAAAGTCACCTTAGAGGTAGAGACAGTACTTGAAGATGTTGATCCTTCTTCAGAACAACAGGCAGACAGGCCAACCACCACAAAAAGGACTGTGAAGACCAATGCGATCGTCAACAACGGTGAGATGATCATTTTGGGTGGTTTGATCAAAAATACTTCGGGTAAAGGGGTCTCGAAGGTCCCATTATTGGGAGATATACCGATCCTAGGGGAGTTGTTTACACATACTTCAGATGTGGAACGTGAACAGAATGTAGTGATCTATCTTACCCCATATATCGTAAGAGAAAGCGGTGATCTGCAGAAGCTGAAAAGTATGCTGGCTGAACTCGAAGAGGTACAGGGAAGATATAATGCTCTTTTTGAAAAAACACTGGAAGAGAAAACAGGGATCCCTACAGATGAAGCCATTGTGCCTGCAAGCAGAAGGATCCAGAGAAAGCCTAAAAGCAATTTAAGTATCTTAGAGGAAGCATGATGCATTTCCCCCGCCTTCAGGATGTAAACCTTGACCCCCTTTGGGAAGAAGAGATAAACCACAAGCTGGCAATCAAGCACGCTTTGCTCTTTTCTATGATCGATGATGTCAAAACCTGTATCGTTGAAGAAAAGACGCTGGGTGATGCACTGAACTATCTCTCAAAACTCTCGTTGGATTATCCTATTACGATAGTAGATGCCGAGAGCTTTGAACGGTTAAAAAATAAATTCTTAGAGATTCAGACAGGATCTGATTTTGAAGAGATGGGAACGACTTCTGAAGAGCTTATAGAGGTTGAATCTGATCTGCTTGAGTTTATCCGTAACTCCCAGGACCTGCTTTCCAGTGAAGAATCTGCCCCGATTATTAAGCTGGTCAATTCACTCTTTTTCCAGGCACTCCAAAAAGGAGCAAGTGATATTCACATCGAAAGCGGAGATAAGAAGGGTGAAGTGCGTTTACGTATAGACGGTGCGCTCAAAAAACATTTAGATCTTGACAAAAGTATTGTGACCCTGGTCATTAACCGTATCAAGGTTATTTCAAACCTGGATATCTCTGAAAAAAGGGTACCCCAGGATGGACGTACACAGTTGGCGATCTCCGGGAAAAGTATTGATGTAAGGGTTTCCATTCTTCCTACCTATCATGGAGAAAGGGTCGTGATGAGGATCCTTGCACAAACAGAGCATATCCCTACACTGGAATCTTTGGGTTTTGTGGATGAGATCACGCAGGACCTCTATAGACTGCTCAACCATGCACATGGTATGATACTGGTAACCGGACCTACAGGATCAGGTAAATCAACCACACTGCATGCCTGTCTTCAGCATGTCTCCACACCGGATAAGAATATCATTACCGTAGAAGACCCTGTAGAGTATAATGCGGACAACATCTCCCAAATACAGGTAAACAGTAAAGTAGGGCTTACCTTCGCGGCAGGATTACGCTCTATTTTGAGACAGGACCCGGACATTATCATGGTAGGGGAGATACGTGATAACGAAACCGCAGAGATCGCACTGCGTTCGGCATTGACGGGGCACCTGCTTCTCTCCACCCTGCATACCAATGATGCAACGTCAGCCCTAAGCCGTTTGATGGACATGGGTATAGCGAACTTTCTTGTCTCTTCTACATTGTTGGGTGTATTGGCCCAAAGACTTACACGTAAACTCTGTGTGCACTGTAAAGAGGAGACAAAACTTGCCCCTGCCATTCTACAGGAGATAGGTGTGCCTGAAGAGAAGATCTTCTATAAAGCCGTCGGATGCAAAGCGTGTGATTTCACAGGCTATAAAGGCAGACAGGCCATTGGAGAACTTTTTATTATTGATGATAAGGTGAAACAGATGATGAAAGATGATTTCAATGACCATCAGATCAGAGAAGCGATGAAAAAAGAGGGTATGAAAACCATCGCCGATAAACTCAAGTCGATGCTTTTAGCAGGTGAGACAAGCTATGAAGAAGCGATCCGTGTCGGACTGATGGACGGCTAAGGTCCATGACTACACGTAAAGCCTTCACTCTTTTAGAAGTACTGATCTCTATCGCCCTTATGGGTATCGTGATCGTCGCTCTGTTTTCTGCTGTGGATATGATGCAGGACTCCAATCAACAGCTTGCACAATACGTGGAAAAATCTAAAAAAACCACCAATAGCACCAAAGTACTCTATCTGGACCTGATCAATTCGGATGGCAATATCACGATAACAAAAGATGAATTCAGCAGGGTCTGTATCGAAGAGACAAGGAATACCCTTTATGCGCTGCCTTCAGCAAAAGTCTGTTGGGTCGTGCTTAAAAAAGAGCATACCCTGGCACGTATAGAAGGCAATGGGTATCATTTGCCCCTACGTTTAGACGAAAAGGTTGAAATTGATCCTGTGATGACGGGGATAGAAGTTTTTGATCTCTACCATGAAAAAGACAAGATCCTGGTACTGATACAACAGCAAGGAAAAGAGCCTATCAGTTTTATGTTACAGGGTATTACCAAGCCTGAGAAAAAGAAGACAGCTGCAGAGACAAATACAACAAAGCCTCCAGTTTTGCCTCAATAACACCTATTTCCTACCTCTGTAGCATAATCCAACGAACTTCTGCTAAAATAGACACTATCTATTTTTATCATGAAGGAGCAGGGCATGGAAGAGATCTATGAAAAGTTAGGACTGTTTTATCTGGGTAAAGAGGTAGACAAGCAGAGTATGGAGGCCACTGAAGCCCTCACCCTGCTTAAAAACAAAAACTTTACCACCCATGCAGCGATCATAGGTATGACGGGTTCAGGTAAAACAGGACTGGGTGTAGGCATTATAGAAGAAGCCGTCATAGACAATATCCCTTCCATCATTATAGATCCAAAAGGAGATATGGGAGATCTTTGCCTTGCCGATCCAAGTTTCTCACCTGCTTCTTTTGAACCATGGGTAGCAGATGAAGCAAAGTCCAAAGAAACCGATCCCCATGCATATGCCAAGAAGATAAGCACTATGTGGAAAGAGGGGATAGAGAGCTGGGGACAAAGTGTGGAGCGGGTACAAAGATTTCATGATGTGAAAAAAACCATCTACACACCGGGGAGTTCTGCCGGTGTCTCTGTGAATATCATGAGTTCTCTGGACGCACCTCCGCCTCAGATACGTGAAGAGAGCGATACTTTTGCCTCTTATTTGAAAAGTACCACCACATCATTGCTTTCTTTGGTAGGTATCCATTCGGACCCATTGGAGTCCAAAGAGTATATCCTGCTCGCACAGATCATTACACAATCATGGTTGGCAGAGGAAGATCTAAGTATAGAAAGCATCATCGGAAAGATACTTACCCCTTCGTTTAACAAGATCGGGGTATTGTCTCTGGATGATGTTTATCCGCAAAGTGAGCGTTTTAAATTGGCCAGTAAATTCAATGCACTTCTTGCAAGTCCAAGTTTTTCACTTTGGTTGCAGGGAGAGAGTCTGGATATCCAAAAACTGTTGTATGATGAAAACGGTAAAGCCAAAGTAGCCATTTTTTCTATCTCTCATCTCAATGATGATGAGCGTATGTTCTTTGTCACTCTGCTGCTCAATAAATACATCGCATGGATGCGTCGCCAAAGCGGTACTTCTGCACTGAAGACACTCCTCTATATGGATGAGATCTTCGGCTTTTTCCCTCCTACGAAGAACCCGCCAAGTAAAGAGCCTATGCTGCTTCTACTTAAACAAGCAAGAGCTTTTGGCGTAGGTGTGGTGTTGAGCACGCAAAACCCTGTAGATTTGGATTATAAAGGGCTTTCGAACATTGGTACATGGTTCATAGGACGATTGCAAACGACCCAGGATATAGAGAGAGTGATCGATGGGCTTGGAGGAAAAGTAGGTTCTAGCTTTGAGAAAAACGATATCAAGCATCTCTTAGCCAATTTGAAAAAAAGAACCTTCTTCCTCAAAAGTGCACATCTGGATGACATTAGGCTTTTCAGTACACGCTGGGTGATGAGTTATCTTAAAGGACCGCTCAAAAGAGATGAGATCTCGATGCTCATGAAAGAGCAAAAATCGATGCAGAAGAGTGAAGCACCCAGTATAGAGAGTATGGCTCAAAATACTTCTACACTAGAAAATTATCAAACGATCGATACATCCATCCCGCAATATTACGAACCCGATGCATTAGCACAAAATATATTTTCTCCTACTTTGGGGGCTAAAGCAAAAATACATTTTTACCAACAACGGAAAGGTATCGATTGTGAGAGGGTCATCGAACTTCATCTGGCATTGGATGAAAAACAGCAGCGCATTGCATGGGAGGATGCGGTCGAGGAAACACTTGGATTTGACAGGTTTCCGCATACGGTCCCTTCACATGCGAGGTTTCACCCTCTTCCTGACATTGTTTCGGAGGATAAGAGATTGGCAAGGGCAATAAGAGAACTGAAAGAGACCCTTTACCGTGAGCACACCTTGGAACTGCTACGTTGTCTCTCACCTAGACTGGAATCAAAGGTGAATGAGTCACGTGCTGATTTTATGGTCCGTTTGCAGGATGGGCTCAATGAAAAAAAAGAGATGGAGATAGAAAAACTTCAAACACGTTACGGTAAAAAAGAACAAACACTTCTTGATAGACTCTCCCGTGCCAAAGAACGGGTAGAAAAAGAGGCATCGGATTCTACAGGGTCCATCATAGAAGCAGGGATAGCTGTACTTGGTGCCCTGTTCGGACGTTCCAGCCCAACAAAGATAGGACGCGCTGTCAGTAAGGGAAGTAAGATCCTTAAAGAGCGCGGAGAGATGGGCAGGGCAGAAGAGCGTGTTGCAACCATAGAAGAGGAGATAGAGGCACTTGAAGTTGAACTGGAAGATAAAATAGATGCTTTAGAGGAAAAATACAGTGTAGACAATTGTGAGATAGAGACATGGAACATCAAGCCAAGAAAGAGCGATATCGATGTGGAGAGTTGTGCCGTTGTTTGGAGGGTAAGTAATGTTTGATCATTGTGAAATGATTCACGATGAGCGTGGTGGGAACTACATGGGAACCCAAGAAGGCAAAGTGTTTACCCTTTACTCCCCGGTTTGATCGCAGTACTTCCCTCTTTACACATAGGACACTCTTCCGGAGAGAACATTTCAAAGGTAAAATCATCCAGTGCAAAGAGCGGTACACCATCGGGTAGGCTGCACTCTTCTTTTGCTTCGGCATTGCCGCCTACACGTTTACAAAAACCTCTGTTTGCCAGTGATGCGAAGGCAACAACTTCGCCGCCTAGCGCTTCGATGGCTTTTGCAGCTTTCAGTGCAGAACCTCCGGTCGTGATAATGTCTTCACAAATGATGACCTTTTCACCTTTTGCTACTTCAAACCCACGGCGAAGTTCCATACCGCCCTCTTTCTTCTCAACAAAGATAGAACGCACATCAAGTGAACGTGCAAGTTCATAACCGGCAAGTACACCGCCTAAAGCAGGTGCACAGACAGTATCTACCTCAATACCGCGTGATCGTATCATCTCTGCCAGTGCATCTGTGAGCAAAGAGGCCTTTTTAGGATATTCAAGGACCTTGGCACTTTGAAGATATCGGTTTGAATGATTGCCGCTTGCCAGAAGAAAGTGCCCTTCAAGTAAGGCATTTGCCTCTTTATAGGCTTTTTCTACATCATAGGATTTTTGCATCGTTAAACCTTAAGGATATCAGCTTCTTTAGCTTTGAATGTTTCGTCTACTTTTGCAATATATTCATCTGTGATCTTTTGGATCTGATCTTGCGCTTTTTTAGATTCATCTTCACTCAGCTCTTTATCTTTCTCAAGCTTTTTGATCTTGTCATTACCATCTTTTCTTACATTTCTGACAGCAATTTTCGCATGTTCGACCATACCTTTGGCCTGCTTAACGATCTCTTGTCTCTGTTCGCTTGTCATTGGCGGGAAAAAGAGTTTGATGAAGTCTCCGTCATTGTTTGGGTTCACACCGATATTAGCTTCCTGTATTGCTTTTTCGATCACAGGGAGAAGCGTTTTTTCCCAAGGCGTAATACTGATCGTTGTCGCATCGGTAGCAATGACACTTCC
>JBNLDB010000023.1:0-12273 GCA_050304115.1 Sulfurovum sp.
CAGCTACCCTGACCAATCCGCCATTCATCACACTATAGTCGTCCTCTTTTTTTAGACAAAATGTTCTAATGACGGCCATACGCGGTTCGACTCTTCCATTTTCAAAATAAGGAACTGAAGAAAAGCCTATTTCTTCCTGAGCAACATATTGATAAGGATTTCGTTGCAATAGTTCCAGTAGTTCCTCACGTTTACTATCAGAAAGCTTTCTACCCAAATAAATTTGTATCTTGTCCGTTCTGTCTATTTTCTTAATGATGAGCTTGTCCAAATTTTTCACGACATAATCCAGCTCTTTTTTATGTCCACACCACCATGTAGCAATTTGCGGTAAGATCAATTTTTCTTTCAAAAAATATTCAGCTATTTTTTCCATGAAAGGATTAAGACCTATATTCTCAAGAATATCCCTGCCTATAGGGTTGATCATGTTGATATTATCCTGTCTCATGACATCCACAAGTCCTGCTATGCCCAAATAGGAATCATTTTTCAATTCCAGCGGATCACAGAACCTGTCATCGACCCGTCTTATAAGCGTATTGATCTTTTTCAATCCCTTCAGACTTTTAAGCCACAAAGAGCCGTTCTTGGTTAAAAGATCTGCACCCTGGACCATATTCACCCCAAGATAGGAACTAAGATAGGCATGCTCAAAATAGGTCTCATTATGGGGTCCCGGTGTCAAGAAGGATGCACCGCTGATATCTCCACCTGTCAATTTTTCAAGCAGGTCCTTATAATCCTTCATAAAAGAGGTCAGTTTTTTCTTTGAAACATTCGGATAGAGTTCATTCGAGACCACATTCATGGTCAGTCTGTTCTCTACAGCATACCCTAGTCCTGACGGTGCGGATGCTTTGTCACTGATGACCCACATTTTTCCATCGGGTCCTCTGGCGATATCTGTAGCATAGAGATAAAGATTGAAATCTTCTTTTACCCCAAAATCAAATACTTCACTGCAAAAACCCTTGTTTCCGAAGATCACTTCAGCTGGAACAATATTCTCTTTGATCAGTTTTTGTTCAGAGTAGAGATCTTTGAGTATGAGATTAAAAAGTGTAGCCCTCTGTTTGAGTCCCTCTCTTATATGTTCCCATTCACTCTCATCGATCACAAAAGGAATAGGATCAAGCGTCCATGTTCTGCTCGACGGATTATCTTTTTCATCATAGACATTATAGGTGACGCCATTATCCTGGAGATGCCAATCAAGCTCTGCACGTTTTCTATTTAAAAGTTCTACTCCTGAATCTTCTATATCATTGATAATGCTTTTCCAGCACTCTCTGATATTTTTATCATTATCATATACTTCATCAAAAGGTGATTCAGAAACATAACTGTCAAAAATCTGCATCTACTGCTTTGCCCACTTTCGTCTTAGATCTAAAGTATTCGGATATTCCGCACTTTGCGTTATCTCTTGGAATAAGAAGACCTTCTCTTCTTTATCTTTGGTTATGACAGCCCTTTTTGCACCATTGAGATCAGATAAACTACGTTTTACGATCGTCTCTGATACAAATTCAAGCTCTCCTTGTGTATGATTAAAGTCCCAGAAACGATTACCGCGTCTGGACTCTGCCTCATTGCTGTTGACAGGGAAGGTCTCATATGTTCGACCCCCTGGATGAGAAACATGATAGGTCATACCGCCGATAGATCTTTTATTCCATCTATCTACTATATCAAACACTAACGGAGTATCCACACCTATGGTCGGATGCAAGGCCGACCAAGGCTGCCAGGCTTTATATTTGACCCCGGCGACAAATTCACCTTCAATACCTGTTGGACTTAGCGGTACCACAACTGAATTACAGGTCAACACATAGCGTTCTGGTGTAAAATTATTCACTTTTACCTGTACTCTTTCCAGTGACGAGTCCACGTATCTTGCGGTTCCCTGAGAACTGCTCTCTTCTCCAAGTACATGCCACGGCTCGATCGCTGCACGCAGTTCCAGATGCACATTGTCAACCGTCGCCATACCGTAAAGCGGAAACCTGAACTCAAAGAAAGGGTCAAACCAGTCAAGTTCAAAATTATACCCTTCATTCTTTAAGAATGCTACTATATCCTCCATATCTTCTTTGACATAATGCTCAAGCAGGAATTTGTCATGTAGCTGTGTACCCCATCTCACCAGTTTATGTTTATACGGTTTTTTCCAAAAAAGTGCTACCAGTGTTCTGATCAAAAGCATCTGTACCAATGCCATCTGTGAATGTGGCGGCATATCAAAGGCACGAAGCTCCAAAATACCCAACCTACCCGAACTGGAGTCAGGAGAGTAGAGTTTATCGATACAGAACTCCGAACGGTGTGTATTCCCTGTAATATCTGTCAACATATGTCTAAAGAGCCTGTCTGTGAGCCAAAAAGGCACCTCTTCATCTTCAGGGATCTGATTAAAAGCGATTTCCAGTTCATAGAGATTTTCCAGTCTTCCTTCGTCCACTCTAGGTGCCTGGGATGTCGGTCCGATAAATGTACCTGAGAAGAGATAGGAAAGTCCAGGATGATGCTGCCAGAATGTAATAAGGCTTCTTAAGAGTTCCGGGCGTCTAAGTAACGGACTATCTTCGGGTCTGAGTGCACCTATCGTGACATGGTTTCCTCCTCCTGTTCCCGTATGTTTACCGTCAAGCATGAACTTTTCCGTACCTAACCTTGACTCTTTTGCATCTTTATAGAGTGTAAAAAGATTATCTCTCAAACTCTCCCATGAAGTTGCGGGCTGGATATTGACCTCTATGACCCCAGGGTCCGGTGTGACTTTAATGGTGTCAAGCCGTAGATCATGTGCGGGTTCATACCCCTCCAAGACTACTTTGATATCCAGTTTTTTGGCCACTGCTTCAATGGAAGCAATCAGTTCCAAAAATGCTTCAGTATGGTTTAAAGGCGGTAGAAATATAAAGAGTTTACCGTCACGTACTTCTATATTCAAGGCCGTTCGTACAAACATGGCATCAGGGTCATTTTTGATCACCAATTCGTCTGTTTTCTTACATTTCTTTCTTGCTTTTTTCAAAAACTTCTTGAGTTCAGGTGTTTCGGCAAAGAGGTCCGGTTCATTATGCGGTCTTAACTCTTCTACGGGATTTTGTAAGAGTGAGTCCATAGGTAAACGCAGCCCTAAAGGTGAATTACCCGGAATTAAAAAAAGATTTTCTCTCCTGAAGTGCCAAGCTGAGCTGATCCATTCATTGTGTCCGTAATTAAGTGGGAGCACATACCCCACAGGATTGTTTAAACCTTGACTCAAAACTTTTGCGATCGTCTTTCTCTCCAGCTCATCTTTCAGATCACAGTTTAAGGGATCGATATCCAGAGGAAGGGAGGCTTCTTTCATAATGTAGTGTAAAGGATCTTCATAGGCATCAAGAATATTTTCATTGCTTACGCCTAAAGTAAGTGAAAGCGTATAAAGAAATTTCAATGCATCCTGATTGGTATAATCATAGGTATCGTTCATATCGGCAAAAAGGCTAGGATCTTTCCATATTTTTTTCCCATCCTTACGCCAAATAATAGACTTCTGCCATCTGGGTACAGGCTCTCCAGGGTACCATTTCCCCTGTGCATAATGCAACATTCCACCCTTACCGAATGATCCCAGCAGTTTTCTTGAAAGCGTATCTGCCAATACCCTTTTTTCCGGACCGTCTGCCGCGGTATTCCACTGATCGGACTCCATATCATCAATGGAAACAAACGTTGGCTCACCTCCCATGGAAAGGCGTACATCGTGTTCTTCAAGATCTTTATCTACTTCATAGCCCAATGCATTGATAGCCTCCCATTGATCATCCCTATAGGGCTTTGTCACCCTTGGAGATTCAAAGATACGTGTGACGGTATTGGAAAATTCAAACTCTGTTTCACACTTATCACTGAACCCCTCTATGGCGTGGGCACTTTCAAACCTTGCCGTACAAGCCAGCGGAATGTGCCCTTCCCCCGCAAACAAACCGCTTGTTGCATCTAGTCCTACCCATCCTGCACCGGGAAGATAGACTTCTGTCCAGGCATGAAGATCCGTAAAATCCTCTTCCGGCCCGCTTGGACCATCCAATGATTTTTCATCTGCTTTGAGTTGTACAAGGTACCCCGATACAAATCTTGCCGCTAAGCCCAAATGTCTTAAAACCTGTACAAAAAGCCAGGCATAATCCCTACAACTTCCGAGCTTCTTGTCCAAAGTGACCTCACAACTCTGCACACCCGCTTCCAGACGTACCGTGTAATTGAGATAATTATAGATCTCTCTATTGAGATAGACCAAGAAATCATTAATGTTACGCTCTTTTAGATCAAGTGACTTGATAAACTTCTTGAGCTTTTTACCCTTGTCAGTAATTTCAAAATACGGTGCAAGTTCACTTTTCAATTCATCATCATACTCGAATGGATAGTGCTCTGCATATTCATCCACAAAAAAATCAAAAGGGTTGATGGAGATCAGGTCGGCGATCACCTCTACATCCACACCGAACTCCTTCACCTTCTCAGGGAAAACAATTCTTGCCAAATAATTTCCATAGGGATCCTGCTGCCAGTTAATAAAATGATTTTCCGGCGTGATCTTTAAAGAATATGCTTCTATCGGTGTTCGACAGTGAGGTGCAGGTCGAAGTCTTATAGTATGAGGTGAAAGCGATATATATCTATCATATTTATAGTGGGTTTTATGCGAGAGTACTACTTTTAATGACATGTTTTTCCTTTGCTAGACATTAGTCTGCATTATATCACTACAATATAACTACAATGTAATTAAATTGCCTAATTTTTAATACATCATAAAAAAGTATCAAACACTCTTCTGTTGACTAAGATTTTTTTCTGTTATACTTACTAAAAGATTATCTATAACAAGGTATCCAATGGGCAGTGAGATCAGCCATAGAGAATTTACGAAAGAAGATTTTATAGCCTTCCAAAAAGCATTAAACGCTGAGTTTGCCTATGTAAAAAGACTCTTTGAGAAAGGTTGCAAGGTTTTTTCAAATGCGTACCGCATAGGGTATGAACTTGAAGTATGCCTACTTACCCCTGACAATCAACCCAATCCGATCAATAAAGAGATACTTGAGGAGATAGACTCCCCTCTTTTCACCAATGAACTTGCAAAGTATGACCTGGAGATCAACGGGCATGTGTTTGCACTTGATAACGAGGCCCCCAAAGCGTTAAGCCATGACCTCCATTCACTGTGGGAACAGCTCCAAAACAGTGCCAAAAAGTTCCATGCGAAGATCGGACTTTTTGGTGTGCTTCCGAGTCTAAGAGTCGAGCATTTCAATAAGGAACGCTACCAGTCTGATATGCATAGATATACCCTGGTATCCCAACGTATCAAAGAGTTAAGACATGAAAGTGTCAAAGTGCTCTTTCATGGTGAGGATGAAGTCTCTTTACAGAAAGACGATGTGATGCTTGAGGCACTGGGAACCTCACTTCAGATCCATCTGCAGGTTCCTTTTGATCAAGCTGTCGACTATTACCATGCTGCACTGCTTGCCTCGGTTATACTGGTCGGGTTCGGAGCAAATTCTCCTTTGGTTCTGGGGAAAAGAGCCTGGCATGAATCCCGTATCACTATCTTTGAACAATCCGTCGATACAAGAGACAAAGAACGAAGAGAGCATGGAGAAGAGAGAAGAGTACATTTTGCCCATGGCTACATAGATTCCTGGCTGGAACTGTTCGAACAAAACAAAATGTTCAAAATCATTTTTGCAGATGTCAGGGATCAACCGGAAAGTGATCTGCACCATTTCAACCTTCATAATGGCACGATCTGGAGATGGATACGTCCTATTTTAGGGAAGGACAAAGATGGAAAACATACTCTCAGGCTTGAACTTCGAGTACTCCCCTCCGGACCGACACTGATAGATACAGAAGTCAATCAATGGTTTTTCATAGGGCTCATCCATGGTTTGGTACGATCAAAGATCGATCTTCAAAAAATTCCTTTTCAAACACTCAAAAATGATTTCTACTCTGTAGCAAAATATGGATGGCAGACGGAATTTCATGAACCTGTAAATGCGCAGAACGTCTCTTTGAAAGAGTGGATCCTGAACGATGGAGTGGCACTCACTAAAATGGGTCTTGATGCGTTAGACATACATCATACAGATACGTATCTCAATACCATTAAAGAGAGAACGTTAAGTGGACAGAACGGTGCTACCTGGCAGCTCGCACATTATAAGAAATACAACAATATACCAAAACTTATGGAGGATTATATGAAAAATGCTGAACAAAATATTCCCATACATAAGTGGAGTCTATAGATGAACCGTTTAAACATAACCAATGACCTCCCTGATGCATTTTTAGATATTTCCTATCGGGACATTAAAAAAGTCTTCGATACTCCTACACTTGTACATTTAAAGGGTCATAAAAACCCTGCACTGTTCATCTCCATTATGCTTCATGGAAATGAGTTCAGTGGCTTACAGATCATGCAGGAGATACTCAAAAAGTACAAAGAACCACAGGGCTATGCTCTTCCACGATCGATCTGGCTTTTTGTGGGCAATGTAGAAGCAGCATCACAGGGACTCCGAAGACTGGATCATGAACTGGACTTTAACCGTGGCTGGCCGGGTACGACTGAACCAGAGGCACCTACATCAAAACTTATTGCCCAAGTGATGCAGAAGATCACAGAGGATGAACTCTTTGCAGCCATTGACCTTCACAATAACACAGGAAAGAATCCACCTTATGGCTGTATCTCTGTTGTCAATGAGAAGAACAAATACTTAAGCAGTTTCTTCAACCATATCGCCATGGTGTTTCATACACCTAAAGGGGTATCAACCATGGCCTTTGATGATATCTGTCCTGCCATTACCCTCGAGTGTTCGACTCCCGGTAATCCCATCGGTATAGAGAAGGCTGTCGCCCTGATCGATGACCTGATGCATATGGACCATTTTCCAGAGAAAGCCCTTCCCTCCCATGACCTGCAACTGGTCCAGAACAGTGCAGTACTTAAGGTAGCCCAAGGCGTGAACTTCGGATTTGAAGACGAGGACAAGCCTTTTGATCTGACACTCGTAGCAAACTTTGACCGCCATAACTTCGCACAGCTTAAGATCTCCGAAGTCTTTGCCCATACCACCATGAAGAGACCTCTCATCGCCACAGCAGAAGATGGTACAGATCTGACGGACGTATTGATATCCAATAATAACGGTGCACTCTCTCTTAAAAAGCCCTTGATGCCCGCAATGATCACCCTGGATAAAAAGATCATTATGCAGGATTGTCTCTGTTATCTTTTGGAAGCGTATGAGGGGTGAATGCCCTTTATTAGATATATCTTTTTTTCAAAAGCATCAAATAGATCGCTACAGAGATACCCGCAGATCCTAAGATCATCAGCATGACCATGATCTGATACCGCACAGCTATCAAAGGATCGATCCCTGAAAGGATCTGACCTGTCATCATTCCGGGCAAAGATACAAGACCCACTGCAAAAAGCATATTGATCCTTGGAATCAGCGCTGCCTTATAAGATATGACACGGGCACTGCTGTAAGTATTTCCGCTGTTGATCTCACTTTCCAACCTTTCAGCAGAGATACTGACAGCATTCATGGCATTGGCAAAGATCATACCTGCAAGAGGAATGATATATCTGGGTTCATACCATGAGTCAAGCGTGAGTACGCCAAAGACGATCATGATTAATGTAAAAATACTCCCGACAGATATAGAAATAAAAGCATAAAGATAGAATTCGTTCTGTCGTTTTTCAACAGGCCGCATAGAGATAATACTCGCAGCAACAAGCATGACAGAAAGTATGAGCATCACCAGATAAGGAGAGTCCACACTGAAGATATACGTTAACACATATCCTATTACTATCAATTGTATCAACATCCTGAAAAGTGCATAAAAAAGTGTTATCTTATCTTGCGTCCAGCGTATATAGATCACGATCACCATAGCAACGGGGATCATAGCCCACAAAAGATTGAAGAGTGAGATATCGTATATGGATGTATTCATACATTTATTATAGCAAATTCATTTCGACTCCTTTCTATACTACACTCTGTGCTTCTAGAAATCAATCATCCGGCATTATTTTAAGGCTCCTGATTAAAATTTAATCAAGAGTCTATACATAAATTACTCCATTGTTGTTATACTTGAAGCATAAATTTTGGAAAGTAATGTAAGAGGTATCAATACAAAGCAGAATACTTTGTATTTACAAGTGCCTGAAGTGAATTAAAACCTCCTTTTTGAATACGATGTAATCTCTCCTTATCTCACTTCAGGTACCTGTAAATACAACAATGTCAACTCTTAAACATTTCCATGTGTCATAGCACAGCCCCAGGTAGAGGCTATACCTATGCCAAAAAACTTGTAAGGTTTTTATAAAGGAGTCAAGATGAAATATGGACGGGTTAAAAAGATTATATTCCCACTGTTCGTACTGATCGCCATATTCAGTATATGGAACGGCATTGCAAGTATAGTGGACGAGTTCCCCACTCCTGTCGATACCTATGTAGCAGCTTTTGGTGGAGAAGATGCTGAAGGCTATGAAGTCGATGGTATTTTTACTGATCCTTTTTATAAGGATGGTGATGATAAAGGGATCTTTTGGCAGTTATTGGAATCGCTTAAAAACGTTTTTGGCGGATTTGCACTTTCACTGATCATAGGGATTCCCTTGGGAATACATATAGGTATGAGCAAAAATTTGCAATATGCCTTTGATCCCTTTATTGAGATAATTAGGCCTATATCGCCATTGGCATGGTTACCCCTGTTACTCTTTATCTTTAAAGATACGAAAATGACATTGGTCTCAGCCATTTTTCTTACCTCTATCTGGCCGGTCATGATCAACACGATTTCAGGTGTACGCAGTGTAAGTGAAGATTATATGAATGTGGCCAAAATTTTAAGATTTACAGCACTTGAAAAAGTAGTGCAGATCATACTTCCCGTAGCTGTACCGTACATCTTTACTGGCATGAGAATCTCACTGGGACTTTCCTGGATCGTGATCATTGGTGCTGAAATGTTAAGCAGGGGTAACGGTATAGGAGCTTGGATCTGGAATGCCTATGATGACTTTGAGTATGCCCATGTCATCATAGGTATGATCCTGGTTGGTTTGATCGGGTTTATTTTAGATCTGATGATGAGAAAGATCGCTGATTTCTTTGATTACACAAAAAAAGGTAGAGTATCATGAGTGAATTTCTGAGTTTAAAAAATATTGAAAAAAGATTCCCTACTTCCGGAAAAGAAGCCTATATTGCATTGAGTGATGTTAATTTAGACATTAAAAAAAATGAGATCATTTCTATCATCGGACACAAAGGGTGCGGAAAATCAACACTACTGAATATCATACTGGGGCTTGAGAAACAGACCAAAGGCGATATTTTGCTCAATGGAGAAGAGGTGAAGGAACCTGGACCAGACAGAGCCGTGGTATTTCAACACGGCTCTTTGCTTCCATGGCTGAGTGTCTATGAGAACATAGAAATGGCCATTAGAAAAATTATGCCTGGGCTTGATGCACGCGCCTTACGTGAACGTGTAGAAAAATTTGTATCCATGGTAAACTTGGAAACAGCCAAAGACAAACTTCCCTGTGATATCTCCGAAGGTATGAAACAACGTGCAGATATCGCAAGGGCCCTTTCCATCAAACCGGAGGTTTTACTGATGGATGAACCTTTTGCGGCGATAGACTCTTTAACAAGATCCACGCTGCAAGAGCTTTTAATGCATATACAGAAAAGTGTGAACACGACAATGATCATTATGACGCATGACATAGATGAAGCCATACTTCTCAGTGATAGAGTGGTCATGATGACCAATGGACCTAAAGCGACTATTGGAGAGATACTTGAAGTCAATCTGGAACGTCCGAGAAACAGGGTGGAACTTCAACATGATCCTGAATATATCAGATGCAGAGAAACCATTGTGGCATTTTTTTATGAAAAATTTGCCCAAGATGACGAGTAACATTGTCCTCTGAACGGTATAATTTATGCTATTACTGTCATACCTTTAACCAATCACCAAGTAACACATGAACCACAGTTTCTGTTCTTAATATCCTTTGTCCTAAACTAACTGATGTACAACCTTGTTGGCAAAGTAAATCGACTTCATAGTCTATCCAACCGCCTTCAGCCCCGATACATAGTACCTTTGGCATAGTATCTTTATTGCTAGTCTTACGCTTTGTAACATCAAGATATGATTTCCAAGATTGTGAAGCATAAGGATGAGCGATCACTGCACTACCTTGCTCTTTATACCCCTTTTTATCTAGCAATAAAGCAGGAAATTCGTCTTCAACAAATGGCTTAAAACGTTTTTTAAACTCAATAACTGGTGGCACTGTATCTATGGCTTGTTGTAACCCTTCAAAAACAAACTCATCTATACGGTTTAGTAATGGGCTTTGCCAATAACTTTTTTGAGTACGGTAACTATTTACAATAATAAGTTTATTAACACCAAGAGATGTCATATCCATAATCAATCTACGAAGCACTTTTGGACGTGGCAAAGCAAGAATAACTGTTAAATCAAGTTTGGCTGGTGGTTTTTTATCCAGTGTAACATCAGTAAGAAGTACTTCATTGTTATTGATTTGAGCAATACTAGCTTTACCTATGTTACCACCAATCTCAGCAATAGTTAAACTATCCCCTACCCTAGATTTCAGTACCTCTTTAATATGAGTAACTTGCTTTGGATCACTAATGCTTTTGGCATTTTTTGGTAATAAAATACAGTTCAAATTATGAAAATAGGGGTCAGTTGATAACGATAACTCATTGCCTATTCCTCTTAATAACCCCATAAATAGTCAGGTTGTGATATATCTAATACTTTAACAATCATATGCTGAGAATAGCCTTCTTTATCGGCTTTAAGTATCTATTTATTACGTATTTTCATGTTTTTGTATAGGTTCTCTGGTTACACCTTTTTAAGGTGTAATGCCTACATCTGTTAGATGGTTATCTCATTTTGTCTCTACCTAGCGGTGTAAACGGTTTTCGATGAATTAAACTGCCCTATGCATTACGCCTCAAAGAGACGTAACGAGAAAACATATACTACGTATAGTTTTCCCACAACTCTATTTGGTCCACACATAATTTGTAGTATTCTTTTGTTTTATTTTAAATGAATCTTCTTCAAAATTATTTTTTTCATAAAATATATTCAAACTTTTGTTAATTGATAGCAATGTTATAGTATTAAATTCTTTTTTTAAACAGTTTATTAAATATGTCCCCAAACCATTCTTCTGATAATATGCATCTATTGATATTTGATTTATATAAATCTTTTTTAAAAATTCGTCCTTTATCTTATAGTCTATAAATCCAACTCTATCGATATCTATATATAAATCCAATCTATTATTATTTTTAGTTTGATGTTTATACGCTGTTGTTATATTCTTTGGGTTTTTATTTTCATTAATTATGTTAAATGACTTCTGCTTTGTTGTATTAATATCTATTGTAATAGGGGCTTCCTTAGTGTGAGCACATCCGTTATAGATAAAAGTGCATCGTGAAAAAAGCCTAACAAAAATCTGTTAATGTTAATTTGAGTAGATCTAAGCTTTAAATATGGTTATAGAATTTTTAAAGGATTATAAAAACGAAGTCAAATACAGATCGAATATTTGAAATTACATTCAGTATATCATAATAATAAGTATTAATGATAAAAAGGACATGACTGTATCAAAAGTTACGTAATAATGTGATAGGAAATTAAAACCTTATAATCTAACATAGAATATGACGGGTAAGTAAACCTCATAAAGTTATATATTTTATAAGGTTTTAAAGCAAGACATTTTAGTTATACTCTTAAATATTAAATTTAAGTGCATATAAGGGGGAGGGAATATGAGAAAAATATTTTTATCAATTATAGGACTATCGGTTTGCCTATTCGCATACAATTATGGAACTCATGAAGGTAACATTAAAGGATGTGAAGAAGGCAATGCCAAAGCTTGCAATGATCTTGCAGGGATGTATTTGACTGGAAGAATTCAGCCGGACAGAGTAAAAGAAGATGAAGAAAAGGCTAAACTCTATGATGCAAAGAGTAAAGAGTTATACACAAAATACTGTGATGAAGTAGATGTTAAAGCCTGCTATGATCTTGCTCAGATATATAATGGAATGAAGTGGAATGTAGACC
>JBNLDB010000024.1:0-12265 GCA_050304115.1 Sulfurovum sp.
TAAGAGGTAAGATCTTCGGTACAGCGACAAACCCAAGATTGACTGTGTTTAAGTCAAACAAGCACTTTTATGCTCAAGCTATTGATGACACTACTGGGACTACACTTGCTTCTGCAGACGGTAGAAAGCTTGGTCTTAAAGTAAACCAGGAAGATGTAAAAAAAGTAGCTGCTGAGATGGCTAAAAATCTTGCTTCTAAAAACATTGAAACTGTTGTTTTCGACAGAAATGGTTACCTTTACCACGGTGTTGTTGCGTCATTTGCTGATGCACTTAGAGAAGCCGGAATCAAGTTTTAAGGAATCATGATGGAAGAAATAGAAAAAGAATTTGAAGAAGTAATCGTTAATATCGGTCGTGTTACCAAAGTTGTTAAGGGTGGTAGAAGATTTAGATTTACTGCGCTTGTAGTGATCGGTGACAGAAACGGTACAGTTGGATACGGATTTGGTAAAGCCAAAGAAGTTCCTGATGCGATCAAAAAAGCGGTTGATGATGCGCACAAGAATCTTGTGAAAGTAAACATCAAAGGTACAACACTCGCGCATGATATCGAGCATAAATTCAACGCAAGTAGAATCGTGCTTAGACCAGCGAGTGAAGGTACAGGTGTTATCGCCGGTGGTGCTGCTAGACCAGTACTTGAGCTTGCAGGGGTAAAAGATGTCCTTTCAAAATCAATCGGTTCTAACAACCCAAATAACCTAGTAAGAGCGACAATCCAAGCACTTACTAGAATCAAAGCGTAAGGGGTAAAGTATGGGTTTACATAATTTACAACCTGCTCCAGGTTCAACTCGTAACAGAAAAAGAGTTGGTCGTGGTCAAGGTTCAGGAACAGGTAAAACAGCTGGACGTGGTCAAAAAGGTCAAAAAGCTAGATCTGGTTACAAAAGAAAAAGAGGTTTTGAAGGTGGTCAAATGCCACTTTACAAAAGATTGCCTAAGATCGGTTTCACTTCTAGCATTGAAAAACCATATGTGATCAATGTAGAAAAGATCAAAGCAATCGCTGAACTTTCTGAGATCACACTTGAGACTATCAAGTCAGTGCATAAATTACAAAAGAATGTAACGAAAGTGAAATTGATCGGTGCGAGCGCAAAAGATCTTGCAGCTAAGATCAAAGACGACGCTGTTACAACAAGCGGAAAATAATTATGGGCAATGCTTTAACTCAAAAAATCCTTGTCACACTAGGATTCCTTTTTGCGTACAGAGTTTTAGCCTATATCCCAACACCAGGTGTTGATTTGAATGTGATCAAAGAGTTCTTTGATAGCAATTCAAACAACGCCCTTGGGCTAATGAATATGTTCTCCGGGAATGCCGTTGAACGTTTAAGTATCATCTCCTTAGGTATCATGCCTTATATTACTGCTTCCATCGTTATGGAACTTCTAGCAGCTACTTTCCCAGCACTTGGTCAAATGAAAAAAGAACGTGACGGTATGCAAAAATATATGCAAATTATTCGTTATTTCACTATATTTATCACGGTAGTACAAGCTGTCGGTGTATCTATGGGACTTCAAAGTATGACAGGTAGAGCAGGACAGAGTGCAGTAATGATCGACCCTATGATGTTCACTATTATTACGACCTTCTCTATGTTGGCAGGTACGATGTTGTTGATGTGGATCGGTGAGCAGATCACACAAAAGGGTATCGGTAACGGTATTTCACTTATTATCTTTGCTGGTATCGTCTCTGGATTGCCATCTGCGATCGGTAATACGGTTAGAGCGGTCAATGCTGGAGAGATGAACTTCTTGGTCGTACTTGGTATTTTGGCAATTATGCTGATCACTATCCTGGCGATCATCTATGTTGAACTCGGGGAGAGAAGGGTGCCTATCTCATACTCAAGAAAAACGATCATGCAGAATCAAACAAAGAGAGTGATGAACTATATTCCTGTAAAAGTGAACCTTTCAGGGGTGATTCCTCCTATCTTTGCTTCGGCTGTATTGATGTTCCCATTGACGATGCTTCAGTCAAGTACGACACCATTTCTAATGGCGATCGCTGACTCATTGGCACCAGGTGGGATCACATTCAATGTGGTAACATTCCTGCTTGTGATGTTCTTTGCATTTTTCTATGCATCGATTGCATTTAATGCCAAAGACATCGCAGACAATCTGAAAAGACAGGGTGGGTTCATTCCGGGTGTTAGACCGGGTGAGCACACCAAAGAGTTCTTGAATGAAGTTGCAAGTAGACTGACCGGTTCAGGTGCAGTATATCTTGCGATCATTTCAACCGTACCTTTTATGGTGATCTCCGGAATGGGCGCTTCATTTTACTTTGGTGGGGTTGCTGTACTTATTATCGTTCAGGTTGCACTCGATACCATGAGAAAGATCGAAGCACAAAGAACAATGAACCAATATGATACACTGGGTAATGTAGGTCTATAATGGCTATTGCAATCAGAAAACCAGATGAGATCGCTAAGCTCAAAAGAGCTGGCGAGATCGTAGGGAAAACACTTCAACATCTTCAAAATATCATCAAACCAGGTATGACACTCAAAGAAATTGATGCTTTAGGTGAAGCCTATATCCGCGAACATGGTGCGGTACCATCGTTCAAAGGTTTGTATGGTTTTACCGGTTCTGTATGTACTTCGGTCAATGAAGTATGTATTCATGGTATCCCTACGGACAGAGTGGTAGAAGAAGGGGATATACTCGGTTTAGATATCGGTACAAAACTGGATGGTTATTTCGGTGATGCTGCGATTACAATGGCAGTAGGTAAAATATCTGCTGAAGATGAAGCCCTGATCGAATGCTCAAAAGGTGCACTGTATCATGCGATAGATGCTATCAGAGATGGTATGCGTTTTAAGGAACTCTCAAGGATCCTTGAAGACTATATCGTTGCAGCAGGATATGTCCCATTGCGTGATTATTGTGGTCATGGTATCGGTACGAAAGCACATGATGAACCAAATATACCTAACTATCTTGAGGGAAAAGCAAATCAGGGACCTAAAATTAAAAACGGCATGGTCTTCTGTTTGGAACCAATGGTATGTCAAAAAAGCGGTACTCCGGTAGTGCTTGAGGATAAATGGTCAGTTATCAGTGAAGATCAACTCAGATCGGCACACTATGAGCACACTGTTGCAGTGGTGGACGGTAAAGCTATCATATTGACTGAAGCGTAAGCTTCATGATTTTGACACACTATACGCATATAAAGTAGAAAATTCATAAAGGAATACAATGGCTAAAGATGATGTTATTGAGATTGACGGTAAAGTAGTTGAAGCATTGCCAAATGCGACATTTAGAGTTGAGTTGGATAATGGTCACATTGTACTTTGTCACATCGCTGGTAAGATGAGAATGCACTATATTAAAATTCTTCCAGGTGACAAAGTAAAAGTAGAGCTTACACCATACAGTCTTGACAAAGGTCGTATCACATTTAGATATAAATAATCAGTATCGAACCACTATGTGATCTCTAAATCGTTTGGAGATCATGGTTTCCTCGATAGTTTTACGCTTTATAGGGTATAATACTCTAATGCGAAACATTACTCTAAACACCTCTTTTGTAAAAATCATACTTCTTTCTTCTCTTATTTTTATTGTTTTAGAACTATTTGCCTCTTCAATTATATGGAAAATGTATCAAGATAAACGCGCTGCAGTGTTCGAGAGAAAAGTTAAAGTTTTTAATGATGTCTATAAAAGTACCCGCAAATCTTACTCCAGGATCACAAAACTGCTTTATGATGAGACTATCAATACGCCTGAAGTGATCGATCTGTTCAAACAGGCAAGTGGTGCCAATGCGGAAAGACAGCAAACCATACGTCTTGCATTATATGAACTGCTGACTCCAACGTATGAGAGCTTAAAAACAATTAATATAAGACAATTACACTTTCATTTACCGGACGTAAGTAGTTTTTTGCGTTTTCATAGACCTGAGAAATACGGCGATTCACTCTCGGGTATTCGGTACTCACTGGAAATTGCCAATAAAGAGAAGAGATATGTAGAGGGGTTTGAGGAAGGAAGAATATATAACGGTTTTCGTTATGTCTATCCGCTTTTTGATGAAGAGAAGAGACATATAGGCAGTGTAGAAACTTCACTTTCCTTTAAAGCATTGAGTCATGATATAGAAGAGACACTGGACGATGAAATAGATTTTATCCTTAAAAAATCCATAGTGGAAAGAAAAGTATGGAAAGATGAACAAAGCAACTATATAACAAGCCAGATCAACGACCAATATATGAATGAAAGTGGAGATAAGTATACTCCTATACCTTCTAAATATAACCAACTCAATCGATCTATTTCTCAAGAAGTCACACAACAGATGAAACATAAGAAAGGTTTTGCAATTCATAAAGACGGAATGATCATCACCTTCATTCCCATCAGTAATATTCAGGGGGATAAAAATGCAGCGTATCTCATCAGTTATGAAACATCTGAAGAGGTAAGGACCATAGCCAATGATGCTTGGATGCTTTTGGCGATAAGTACCATTATTCTATTGATTGTATCCATACTGATCTTTATCATTCTGCAAAAAATATCTAAGATCACTGAGATCGCTACGTATGATAGTCTGACCGGAGCATACAACAGAAGCACCATGAATGAACTCTTAACGTATGAACTGGAACGCAGCAAACGTAAAAACAAACCACTCTCTATCATTTTTCTCGATATAGATGATTTCAAGTCCGTCAATGACAGGTATGGTCATGAAAAAGGTGATTTAGTGTTGAGAAGAGTCGTTGAACTTATGGGAAAGAAACTAAGAAAGAGCGACCGTTTAGGACGGTGGGGCGGAGAAGAGTTTCTAGTAATGTTGCCTGAAACAAATAAAGAGGAAGCGGCATTGGTCGCTGAAAAGTTACGTGAAGTGATCTCCATGGATATGTATAACATACCAAGCACAGTAACCTGCAGCTTTGGCGTCGCATCGCGTGAAGATGATGAGAATTTTGAGAGTATGATAGCCAGGGCCGATGCTTGTCTCTACAAAGCCAAAAAAGAGGGTAAAAACAGAGTAGTATCAAATCTCTAACAAGCTACACACCCTCCCTATTGTACAGATAAGAAAAAATTAATACTAATTTGGATATAATCCTCCTCCCTATTACCATTAGGCTTTTAGGAAACTGCGCGAAGAATCTTTGATTAAGCCGCACCGATTACTCAAGGGTTGGATTATGGTACATCAATAATCCACGCAAAACAGGGGTATTGTGAAATACTCTAGGTGCACAAATATATCGTAGGAGTAACCAATGAAGGTTAGACCATCAGTGAAAAAAATGTGTGATGATTGTAAAGTGATCAAACGCAAAGGTATCGTACGCGTGATTTGTAAAAATCCAAAACATAAACAAAGACAAGGATAAACATGGCACGTATTGCAGGTGTTGATTTACCACAAAAGAAAAGAATGGAGTATGCACTTACTTACATTTACGGAATTGGATTGACAACGTCAAGAAAAATTCTTGATAGAACAGGTGTTGACTATAACAAAAGAGTTCATGAACTTACAGATGCTGAAGCAGCAACGATTCGTAATGATATTCAAGAAAATGTTATGGTTGAAGGTGATCTTAGAAAAAAAGTGACTTTAGATATTAAAGCACTTATGGATCTAGGTTCATACAGAGGTCTTAGACATAGAAAAGGTCTACCAGTGCGTGGACAAAAAACAAAGACAAATGCGCGTACTCGTAAAGGTAAGCGTAAAACTGTCGGTGCGGCATAAGGAGTAGGTTAGATGGCTAAGAAAAAAGCAAAAAAAAGTATTGCTAAAGGTGTAGTATACGTAGCTGCAACTTTCAATAACACTGTGATCACAGTGACTGACGAAATGGGAAATGTTATCTCTTGGAGCAGTGCAGGTGCACTAGGTTTTAAAGGTAGCAAAAAATCAACTCCTTTTGCAGCGACTGAAGCTGTAGCGGATGCAATGGCAAAAGCAATGGAGAACGGTATCAAAGAAGTAGGGATCAAAGTTCAGGGTCCTGGTTCAGGTAGAGATACTGCGGTTAAAGCAATTGGTGCAACAGAAGGTATTCGTGTAACATTCTTAAAAGATATTACACCGCTTCCACACAATGGTTGTAGACCACCTAAGAAGAGAAGGGTATAAGCATGGCAAGATATAGAGGTCCAGTTGAAAGACTAGAAAGAAGACTTGGTGTTGATCTTGGGTTAAAAGGTGAGAGAAGACTCGCTGGTAAAAGTGCATTGGAAAAAAGACCATATGCACCAGGACAACATGGGCAGAGAAGAGCAAAGATCAGTGAATATGGTCTTCAGCTTCAAGAGAAGCAAAAAGCTAAATTTATGTATGGTGTAAGTGAAAAACAATTTAGAGCACTTTATAAAGAAGCAAACGCTAAAGAAGGGAACACAGGTTCTATCCTTATCCAACTTCTTGAGCAGAGACTTGATAATGTTGTGTATAGAATGGGATTCGCTACAACGAGAGCGTCAGCAAGACAATTCGTAAACCACGGACATGTACTTGTAGATGGGAAAAGAGTGGATATTCCTTCATTTAGAGTTAAAGCAGGTCAAAAAATCGAGATTAGAGAGAAAAGTAAAACGAATCCTCAGATCCTTAGATCAATCGAACTGACTAACCAGACTGGTATGGTTGACTGGGTAGATATGGACAAAGAAAAACTTTTTGGTCTATTCACAAGAGTTCCAGAGAGAGAAGAAATCGCAATCCCAGTTGAAGAGCGTCTAATCGTTGAGCTATACTCTAAATAATACATACATAAGTAAAGGCTATTAATGAGAAAAATTAAAATTGCACCATTTATGCCAACGGAAGTAGAAGTCAATGAGATCAGCGCGAACCGTGCTGAGATCGTTGCTTATCCTTTTGAGAGCGGTTATGCTGTTACACTAGCGCACCCACTAAGAAGACTTATCTTAGGTTCTTCTATCGGGTACGCACCTATTTCGATCAAGATCGAAGGCGCTGCACATGAGTTTGATAACATCAGAGGTATGCACGAAGATGTGGCTGTATTTATTATTAACCTCAAGAACATTCGTTTTAAAATTAAAGACGAAAGTGACAGAGTTGAATTAAAATACAGTTTCTCAGGGCACAAAGAAGTGACAGCACAAGACCTGAACAATGATCAAATTGAAGTGGTGAACGGTGATTTACCACTTGCAACACTGAATGAAGATGCAGAGCTTAACTTTACAGTAGTTATCTCTAAAGGTATTGGTTATGTACCAAGTGAAGACCTTAGAGATGATGTTGAAAGTGACAGCATTGCACTTGATGCTTTCTTTACTCCGGTAAGAAAAGCGAATTATAAGATCGATCCTGTACTGGTAGAGGATAATCCTAATTTTGAAAAGATCACATTCGATATCGAAACGGATGGTCAGATCGGTCCGGTTGAAGCATTTACCAATGCATTGGAAGTCATGAACAAGCAACTTTCTGTTTTTAATACGGTACTTGATTTAGATATTTCTGTAGCACCGGTAAAAAGAAACAGTGATGATAGCGAACTCAAGCCATTCATGCAGACTGTAGATAGCCTTGGATTGAGCGCAAGATCATTCAATTCACTTGACAGAGCTGGATTAAAGTATCTTGGTGAATTGGTATTGATGAGTGAAAATGAGATTAAAAATATCAAGAATCTTGGTAAAAAATCTTTAGATGAAATCTCTGAGTGTCTCGTAGAGCACGGGTTTGGTTCAGATTTTGAACTATCAGATGTTACAAGAGTGAATCTTGTAAAGAAAATAGAACAACTTAAAGCATAGTTGTTATAGTAAAGGAATATTATGAGACATAAGCATGGTTACCGTAAATTAAATAGAACGTCTTCTCATAGAGCGGCGCTTCTTAAAAACCTATCAATTGCTTTGACAAAAGAAGGTAGGATTGAGACTACATTGCCAAAAGCTAAAGAGCTTAGAAGTTACTATGAAAAGCTTGTTACTAAAGCATCTTCTGGTGATTTTAACGCACACAGAGCAATTTTTGCAATGTTACAACACAAAGAGTGTACAAATACGATTGTAAACGAGATCGCACCAAAGTATGCAGACAGAAACGGTGGATATACAAGAATTATTAAAACTCGTATGAGAAAAGGTGATTCAGCACCTATGGCAATTATCGAACTCGTATAATTACCTCTGAAACTTCAGTATTTCAAGGCTTTGCCTTGAATACACCCCATACATCATTCAACTATTCAAACACCCATTGACAAAGTAGGACTTTTAGTGTATAACACACTTAAGGAACATAGTAACAAAGATTTTACTATGATTTTGTTATAATAATTTTATGATATGTCTCTATAATAGAGAAGTCAACTAAGGAGAAACATTGATACCATTTACAGATGAAGAACTAGAACCTGCCGTAATGAACGTAATTGATAAGGTGAGACCTTCGATTAAACTTGATGGAGGGGATATCACACTCATTGCCATTAAAGATGGGAAAGTTTTTGTACAGCTTCAAGGTGCATGTGTCGGCTGTGGTAGTTCAGGTACAACGATCAAGTTCGGTGTAGAGAGACAGATGCAAACCCTTATTCACCCTGAGATCACTGTGGTCAATGTACCTGCAGGTTTTGAAGACAAATTGGATCAATTATAATTTAAAATGAGCAAAATAAGTCAAGATTTATTATTGAAAAGAGCCGAAAGTGAGTTCCTACAGGGGGACTATGCCAAGGCACTTAGAAGTTATGGGTTGATCTTAAGAGACTACCCTACGTTGGATGAAGCAAAAATAGGTGTCTACTTGAGCGATCTAGGGATAGAGAGCGAAGAAGAAGCACAAGCATTGTTTGACTACTATCAGATGATAAAGAGTGAGAAAGAAAATGCTGTAGATATCATCGATGGTCTGATTGAGAATCTAGACAGCTCAAAACACAAGCTGCAAGAATTGTTGGTTGAGCCTTTGGAAGAGCAGATAGAATATGGCGATGGTATACGTTACAGTGATTTCCTGGAACTTGTTAAAAGCAGAGGGAGCTTCAAAAAAACATTTGAAGACATTATGTTCTCAACCAAAGTAGTGATCACGAACAAAGAAGAGTTCATCGATTTTGTAACACAGCTTGCAAATGAAGGTTTTGATGAGATGGCACTGGGGTATCTGGATGCTTCATCAAGCCTCTTTGGCAATGACCAGGATATACTAGCACTTTACCATGTGGTTAGAGGACAAAAATAGTGAAATTAGATTTCCAAAAAGATGGTTATCTTTTTCTAACTGATGATACAAGCAAACTCGATAAAGAGACGATCTTTTTAAAAACGGCACAAAACAGCTGTTACTATGAAACATTAGCTCCGAAACCGGAAACACTCACTGTCAATGAATTGATCTCTTTTTGGGGGCTTGATAAGATGAAAGTGGTCGGTGTGACAGGTACGAATGGTAAAACAACAGTCACTGCAGCCATTTACTCTTTTTTACTTGATCTGGATGAGAAGCCGGCACTGCAGGGAACACGTGGCCTGTTCGCACAGGAAAAGCGTATAGAAGAGAAGAGCATGACCACGCCTTCCATTCTGGAAACACTGCATAATATGAAGCAGACGATGGATATGGGATGTAACTACTTCATTATGGAAGTGAGTTCCCATGCGATCGATCAAAACCGTATAGAGGGGCTTACCTTCGCCCTTAAGGTTCATACCAATGTCACTTCAGACCATTTGGATTATCACGGGACCGTTGAAGAGTACAGACGCGTGAAGAGTCTCTTTTTTGCAGATGAATCCCCTAAACTGCTCAATAAAGATGACATTAAAAACATTACCTATAACCCTATAGGTGCACAAAGTTACGGTGTGGATGAACCGGCAACCTTTAAAGTACAGGCTTTCTCTTTGCTGCATGGGATCACTGCAGGGATCAAACACTTACAGGAAGAAGCGACATTCCACTCTCCAATGGTAGGCCTTTTTAACCTCTTTAACCTGATGGCAGCCATAGGTTCGGTACAAATGCTGACGGGGAAAAGCATAGAAGAGATATGTGAGGTGGTGGAGTACTTTGCAGGGGTTTCGGGACGTATGGAAGTGGTGAGCCGGGACCCACTTGTGATCGTAGATTTTGCACACACTGATGATGGTATGTATCAGGTACTGGAATCAATGAAAGACAGAGATATCTCAGTGGTCTTTGGGGCAGGCGGAAACAGAGACAGAGAGAAGCGTCCTCGGATGGGTGCGGTAGCCGGCAGGTATGCAAACAAGATCTATGTGACAAGCGACAACCCTCGGGATGAAGTACCAGAGATGATCCTGGAAGATATCTTACTGGGCTTGCATGGGAAAGACCATGTCACTGCTACACCGGACAGAAGACTTGCCATCAAGATGGCACTTGATGCACTCAAAGAGAATGAAGTCTTGCTCATACTTGGTAAAGGGGATGAGGACTACCAGGAGATCAAAGGGGTGAAACATCCCTTTGATGACAGGGAAGTGGTCCGAGAACTTCTCAAAGAGAGAGCTTAATTCTCTTTTGTGCTATTTCTTCTGAAGAAAGCGTTTTTCGAACTCAGGCTGCTGCAATCTTTTTACTATACTTAAAATTTTTCATTGAGTATGTAAAATGCACTCCTGTACGCGAAGTGGATAATTTAAGGGGTGATGCCCTTGAGCATGTACATTTAAACTTCAATTAAGTAAATCAGAGTAAAATACTCCTAATTAAACTCAAAAGGATTCTCATGGTACCAGGTACTATACCACAACCAGCGTTTTATATCTTCAAATGTCAGCAGTCAGCACCTCCGGGGATGCCTAAACCGTCTTGTGTGAAAGCAGATGATCAAGAGTCACAAGAACTTTTTCAATACCTTGCACAGAAATTGATGCAAAAAGGGATCATGCCTGCAGTCACCCCTATCCAGACAGGGTGTCTTAACCGTTGTCAACAAGGTCCGGTAATGCTTGTAGAGCCAGGGCATACAATGTATGTAGGTTTGACTAAAGAGAAGATAGACAAAATTATCGATGAGCATATCATCGGTGGAAATGTAGTAGAAGAGTATGTGATCCCGGCAGAAATGTGGGGAGAACCTCTTTCACCGGCAAGTCTGGCTCGTTAATTCTCTATACTCATCACCTTAAGGTCGTACGATTTCATAGTACGACTTTCTAATTTCCCCACAATTTCAGTATAATATAACTATATAGGGGATTTTGGTATAATCCCATAATTTTTATGAAATAAATAGGAATAATTATGAATATTACAATGCTTTATTCTAAAATACATAGAGCGACCGTAACAGATGCAAACTTGAATTATGTTGGCTCTATTACCATTGATCAGGAACTTTTAGATGCAGCAAATATGCGTGTCGGACAGAAGATCGATATCGTGAATGTCAATAACGGTGAGCGTTTTTCTACTTATATTATCCCTGGTGAACCAGGTAAAAAAGATATCTGTTTGAATGGTGCAGCAGCCAGAAAAGTACATAAAGGCGACAAGATCATCATTATTGCCTATGCAACGATGAATGAAGAAGAGGCGGATGCACATCTACCAAAAATCGTTATATTGGATGATGACAACAGTATTGCAGAAGAGTTTGAGGGCTTAGAATAATGTTTGAAGGCTTTGACTTGGGCAACATGGGTAAGATGATGGAGCAGATGCAAGAAAAAGCAAAAGAGATACAAGAACAGGCTAAAAATATACAGTTTACTGCCAAAGCAGGCGGTGGCCTTATCGAACTGACTGCAAATGGTGCCGGCGAAGTGATAGATCTCACGATAGATGATTCTCTACTTGAAGACAAAGAGTCTTTACAGATACTGCTCATCTCAGCAATGAATGAAGTCAATAAAATGATAGAAGACAATAAAAAGTCTCAGGCGATGGGCATGATGGGTGGAATGAACCCGTTCGGGTCTTAAATTTAGTTAGCGGTTCTTATCTACAAGATAATTGAACTCTTTTGAGTTCTTCAGTTTAACGATCGTTTTACAAGTCAGTGAATGTTTACCTTCAGTTTTCACTGCTTTTTGAAGCATTTTACTTATTTTCATTTTTTTCCTTTCCATTGATATTTCTCCGAAGAGATACGATAATAGTATAGTAGAGTTATAACAAAACGGTAACGAAAAAAATACTTGTATGTCTGACTGATCAAAAGACTCAAATAAATATTTTTACAGAGATATGATATGTTACCACTCAATCCTTCACACTATATCTAGACAGA
>JBNLDB010000025.1:0-12250 GCA_050304115.1 Sulfurovum sp.
CTTCTGAAGGTTATATAAACTTGGTAAACCACTGGTGCCAGGCACCTTGTTGTCATTGACTAAATCGAACCCTGAGGAATTGCCGCCAAAAACGTCCGAGCAACCACTGGAGACGCCAACAATTTTATCTTTGACTGCTTCAAAATCTGATGTCTCAACAACACTGCGTCCTTCTCTCATTGCATAGATAGCGGCTTCGTTGGTCAGTGTATCCAATGCAGCAGAGTTGAAACCAACGGTCATACGTGCCACAAGATTGATATCCACGTTGTTAGGTTTATGTGCAAGATAAAGCTCAAGTGTTTTGGCCCTGTCTTCCAGATCAGGCAGTGAAATATGTATACGTCTATCAAAGCGCCCTGCCCTTAGAAGTGCTTCATCCAACATCTCTATTTTATTGGTAGCACCGATGACTATGACACCGGAACTCTCTTCAAATCCATCCATTTCTGTCAGAAGCTGATTGAGCGTCGCTTCTCTCTCATCATTTCTGAATTCACCACGGCTTTTTCCTACAGCATCGATCTCGTCGATAAAGACAATACTCGGTGCCATCTGTTTTGCTTTTTTAAAGAGCTCAGAGACTCTTTTTGCCCCCATTCCTACATAGATATGGACAAAAGAAGCCCCACTTTGGTAGAAGAAAGGTACATTGGCTTCACCCGCGACGGCTTTAGAGATAAGTGTTTTCCCTACACCTGGAGGACCTACCAGGAGTACCCCTTTGGGTAAACGGATGTCCAGATCACGGTATTTTTGCGGTGCCTTGAGAAAATCAATGATCTCTTCAAGCTCCTCTTTAACATCTTTGATCCCTGCGACATCTGCAAAAGTGACATTTGAGGTCAGTGCCTGAACCGGATCATTTACAGGCGTATCATCGGCTTTGGAAGCTGCCCTGATATGTTTGAGCTGTTGGAGTCTGTTCTGTCTCATCAATCTGTATAAAAAACCAAATGCCGCGATAATGATAAGAAATGAAAGAAGATCATAGATATCACTGTTGTCCTGACGTACTTCAACAGGGTATTTGGTAAAAAAAGCTGTTTTATTGACGGCATCTTTGTAGATCTTATAGATGCCTGAATCAGTCTTCAGACGTATGAGATCGCCATCTCTAATGACTTTTTGCATCTTGTTTTCCGTGTAGAGAGCATTTGCCTGATCATGGGTAATGAGTGTATCTGTATCTCTAAGGATGGCAAATGAAAGCAACAGGACCAATACAACAAAGAGTCCCACAATGATCTTGATATTGGAGGGATTCAGTGATGAAGGATCAAACTTTGGCTTTATTGCCTTCATTGCCTACCTCCACGTCATTTAGCAAGACCCAGTTTGCACTGAGATCTTCATCACTTGTTACAGAGATTTTATTGAAATATTGGTCAAACCCCTGATAGACACCATCTTTACCACTCTCAAGCAATACTTCAAGGTTTTGTGTATGCTCCCGTCTGAACGCAAAGTTCTTGGCTTTGATAATAGCTGTAAGTTCACGATGACGCTCTTTGGCGATGTTACCTTTAACTTCAGGTTTCATGGTCGCTGAAGGGGTATTGTCACGCTTGGAGTAGGAGAATGCATGCACATGGGTCAAAGGTAACTCTTTCACTCTGGAGATCGCCTCAGCCCACTCTTTCTCATCTTCACCAGGATGTCCTACAATGAAGTCTGTTCCTAAGGCATAACCCTGATCTGCAATTTTTCTGAAAAGTGCAAGGTCACTCTTAAACTCATTCCTTCTGTTCATCACTTTGAGCATTTTATCGCTGGTGTGCTGCAGGGCAATGTGCATATGTTTTGCCATCCAAGGTTCATTGAGTAGTTCCAGAAATTCATCGTCGATCTGTATAGGCTCCATACTACCGATACGTATACGCCTAACACCGCGGATCATACTCATCTTTTTAAGCAGTTTGGCCATGGACGTGTTGTGGTCCTGACCGTAACTTCCTACATTGGTACCCGTAAGGATGAATTCTCCAAAACCATTTGCAGCAAGTTTGTTGATCTGCTCCAAGATGGTCTCTTCTTTATGTGAGCGTGCATCACCACGCACTGCTGGGATGATACAGTAGGAGCATCTAAAGTCACATCCTTCCTGGATCTTGATAAAGGCACGGCTCTTGCCTACGAACTCTTCAACGATGGTGGAATCAATATGCTCAAGGTCACCGATCTGATAAAAAGGCTTTTCATTTTTAAGTACTGCGTTGATGTTCTCTTTTTCTGAGTGCCCTATGACACCAAATACTTTTTTATCTTCAAAGAGTGATTCACCCTTTGAGTGTGATCCACAGCCTGCAAGTATGACCTTAGCATCGGGATTCTTACGCTGCATGGATGAGATATAGTTACGTACAGAAGAGTCTGCACCGTTGGTCACGGTACAGGAGTTCACAATAATGATGTCAGAGCTCATTTCATCATCTGTCAGTTCGTAATCTTTCAGTTTAGACATCATGACCTGTGTATCAAACTGGTTCGTACGACACCCAAAGGTTTTAAAATAGACTTTTTGCATCATTGAAGTCCTTCGGGAGGATTGATCGTATCTAATCCTATTTCAGGTCTAGGTACATTTTTATCCACATAGATAGATTGTGTTGGGAATGCAAGTTGTATCTTCTCTTCTTCTTGAATACGTGCGATGATCTCAACAGATATAGTACTTCTAAGTGTCATGGTCGCATAAGAGTTGGTAAGATACCATGCGGATATCTTTAAGCCATACGGTTCAATATGCACAAAGATACGAGGTTCAACATTGGTATTTCTCATACCATACTTACTTCTAAGTTTGTTGAGCTGCTTTCTTGTGATCTCTGTATACCCTTTGGAGTATTTCTTGGTGATCTCTTTGGCGATTTGTGAAGCTTTATTCGCATCAGAATCAAACGTAATGACAAAGTCTATCCCATCCCATACTGTTTTGAGTCCGGAGTGAGAGTAATTTGCGATCATATCAGTAAATATGAAGTTGTTTGGAATGAAGATCATACGCCCTGCTCTTCGGTTACTCATATACGATGTGAGGTTGACATCTTCATGCATGGTCATACGGAGCATGGAGATATCTACGATATCCCCTACATACTCCACTCCTTCACGTACAAATCGTACCCTGTCACCTACATGAATAGCCCCTCCCAGTACAATGGTCGCCCATCCCATAAGAGACATGAACCAGTCCTTCATCGCAATGGCAATACCGGCTGAGGCAAAACCAAGGATCGTGACCAGATAACTTACGTTCTCTATATAGGCAAGGAGTAAGGTTAAGATCAGAATACTGACAAAAGAGATATTGAGTGCTTTGTTGATGGCATAAAAGCGTTCATCTTCTGACATATATTTTTTAACGAAATGTTTAATAAAGAACAGAAGGAAAAGAAAGAAAAGGATGATCCCTCCGATCATCATTGTTCTTTGTATCTCTCTTTGAATATCATTTTTAAGCTTGAGCTCGATCTCATCGATCTTTTTACTATAGACGTTCTTGGTGGTTTTAAATATTTCCAGCACAGGAATAAATGTTTTGATCTGATCTATCGTGTCTTGCTGTTCATTGATGAACTCCATGTTCAACGGGTCCAACTTTAAAAGTTTTTTTAGGAGAAGCTGTTTCTCTTTGAACTTTTCAACGATATGATAGAGAGATTCATATCGGTTATTGTACTCTTCCATGTCCGATTGGAGCTTTTCTCTATACGATACTGCAGAGATAAGTGCAAAAGGGCTATCAACTTTAGGTACAGCAGAGATCTCAGGAGGCGTAAGGAACTTTTTAAATGGGTCTTTTTCATACTCTCTTAGCAGTTGAAGTTTACCAAGAAGTGTGATCTTGGTATCTTGAGTATTTTGATACTCTTCTTTTTGGGCCGGGGTTTTGCGTTTTATTTTTTCCAGACGCGCAATCGTTTCATCCAGTGCTATCTGTTGTTTTTCAAGTTCTTTGTAGGTATGGTAGTTGCTATAGATCTTTGACCAGATATTGTTTTCACTCAGTTCTTTTTCGAGTGTCTCTTTTTCCACAAGCAACTGATCTATTCTCTTTACATCCAGTGGCAGTTTTTCTGTCCTATTTGTCTCAATGATCGTTTCTGCAGTACTGTTTTGCTCTATAGCAGGCTCAGCAAAGGCTGTGACAGAAGATAAAAGAGAAAAGGCTATAAGAATGTTTTTAAAACTCATTTCTTTTCTCCAAAGTTTCGAAGTACTTTTTTTACGACACTTTCATCAATATCGGATGCCATTTTATAGTTGCCCATGCCATTAGGTAAGATAAATTTGATACTCCCTTTCGCACTTTTTTTGTCTAAAAAGAAATGCTCATAAAAGTCATCTACATCTTTGATCAGGTATTCAGTAGGTAAGGAAGCATTCTCTAACAGTGTTTTGACCGCATCAGCCTCTTCTTGTGTAAAGAGGCCAAGTTCCACTGCCAAAGCGTTGGCCATGACCATACCTATAGCCACTGCTTCACCATGCAGGTAGGTCGTATAGTTCGTTTCATTTTCTACGACATGACCAAAGGTATGCCCGTAGTTGAGTACGGCACGTATACCCGCCTCTTTTTCATCCTGGTTGACCACCCAAGCCTTGAGTTCGACACTCTTCTTAATCACCTCTTTGAGTGTTTCTGTGTCACTGAAATCGGCTTTCAGTAGGAACTCAAAATAGGATTTGTCGAACATGACGGCCATTTTGACTATCTCCGCGATACCCGCAGCAAACTCTCTTGGAGGCAGTGTTTGTAAAAATGCTGGGTCTATGTAGACCGCTTTGGGTTGATAAAATGCACCAATGAGATTTTTCCCATATTTGTTATTGACCCCTGTTTTACCTCCTACACTCGCATCTACCTGACTAAGCAGCGTAGTAGGTATCTGTATAAAGTCGATCCCTCTTTGATAAATACTTGCAGTGAATCCTGTCATATCCCCTATCACACCCCCACCAAAAGCGATCAGCAGGGATTTTCTATCGAGCTTATGTTCAAAACACTCATTGAGTATATTCTCAACAGTTTCCAGTGTTTTATACCCTTCCCCGTCAGGGATCGTCACAACATTGAGTTTTGTAGCATGAATATGAGAAAGAAGTGTTTCAAGATGGTACCCCGCAACTGTCGGATTCGTAACGACAACCACATTGGTGTCAAAAGTAAGTTGTGGTAATGCATCAATAGTAATATCATAAGTGATGTTTTGAGTATGAGCTAATTCAATAGGGACGATCATATTTAGTAAAACCTTGCGCGTTATTATTGGCTCTATTTTATCTTATTTGTGATTAAGTATCGTTGTAAAGGTTTTTATGTCCCAGTAGAGGGACTATGAGATCGCAAAAGGAACAAGGAGTTTTGGATGCTTGTTGGTGGTAAGCAGGAAGTCTTGTATCTTGTTTGAAATGATTTTTCTAAGACTGTTGCTATTGAGATCTTTCTCAAAAGGTGCGATCTGGAGAATATCTTCCATGTTGGAAAGTTCACGTATAGGGTTGGCAACTTTCTGTTCGATGTTCACTTCCATGTTAAAGATATGTGCCAGTGTCTCATAATGATCTATGATCATCTTTTTACTCTCAAAATCACCTTCAGGGTTAAAGTCACCCAGTGTAAGCCCTAAGCCCAGTGTCTCAGATATGTCAAATGCTGTAGATGAGATGGATTCCATTTTTTCATTTTCACTCATCAATACGACAGAGTTCTTGATGTTATAGAGCAGTTTATCACCGAAAAGGAAGACCAGTTTTTTTGAATCGTAGAGCGTCTTTTTAAGATCATCTGCTTCAAATGTGGGGATCGTGTTCATGACAAGCCCGATGTCAAATTCATGTATATCTTTTTTGATGAGAGACGTAGCATTCTCATTCTCATTCTCATACGATATGGAGATCGTCACACATTCTGATTCAAAAGTTTTGAGTTCTTCGATCAAATCAAAATCATTGGGGTATAAAATACGTACGAAGAGTGCTTTATCTTCCAGTTTTTCTATGAGATAGATACTTTGTTTCAGGCAAAGTAATGCCTCTTTTTTATCATGTCTGAGATCCAGGATAAGATAGATGTTCTTACCAAAGGGTTCAGGGAAAAGACCTATTCTTTTATTGATGGCCTTGTATACACCATTGAGTACGATAGGTTGCCCCAGAATGAGCAGTGTATCGTTGGGGCGTATCATCGTGGTAGCTTCCGGAAGTATCAGTTTTTCATTCCTGTAGAGTGCAGAGATCTTCCATTTTTGCTGAAGGATCGATCCCACATGTCTATAAGCGTAAGCACTTCCAAAGGGTACATGGACTTCCATGATCTCTCCCTGGCCAAGTCCGACATTCTGTGCGACCAAAGGTACATTGGGCAGTTGATCATAAAGATGTGCAGCGACCAGTGTATCACTATGTACGATGGTGATGTTCTCATTCTCCTTCCCTATTGTATAGTCATCCCACTGATTCACAAGCGTGATACGTATCTTGGGCTTGATCATGGCTATGTTTTTCAGTACATACCGGGTATCTTCTATATCTTCCATCACCACAAAAAGATTTGAGAATTTGGTCTCATTCATAATACGATTCAATTTTGAAAAACTTGTAGGGTCAGCATCAATGATCGTAATGTTTTGGCCTATCTTTTCAGGTATGGTATGCTCTTTGTAGCATGTGACATAATATTCGTTGTCTGCCACCCTGTTTTTACTGACCCATTCGATAAATTGTTTGGCAATGCTACCGCTAGCGAGAATAAGTATATTTTTGATGAGGATCCTTTATATCATTTACCCATAAGTCAAAGGTATGTCACGACGTATTCTAGGTGTCATAAAGCGACATCTGTAGCGTCACTTTTGTCTTATTTTGTAAAATATAGATATACTTCCGTAATTATTATTGAGGATATTATAACACAATGGAATTTCAGATAGATAAAACAGATGGTAGAGCAAGAGCCTGTACGATAAAAACAGCCCACTCTACGATACAAACACCGGTATTTATGCCTGTAGGTACGGTAGGTGCGGTCAAAGCCCTTGATGCAACCGATCTTGCTACATTCATTAAGCCGGAGATCATCCTGGGGAACACCTATCATCTATATATGCGTCCTGGTGATGAAACGATCAAGACCATGGGGAAACTGCATGGGTTTACGAAATATCCTAAAAGCTTTCTGACCGACAGTGGCGGGTTCCAGGCTTTTTCACTCTCGGATAATGTCAAGATCGATGAAGATGGTATCACGTTTAGAAGTCACCTGGATGGAAGCAAACACTATTTTACACCTAAAAAAGTGATCGACATACAACATAACCTGGGTTCAGATATCATGATGATACTGGATGATCTTGTGGCCCTTCCAGCCACACAGGAACGTATCAAAGCAAGTATTGAACGTACCACACGCTGGGCGCAGGAGTCCATAGACTACTTCAGAGCCAAACAGGCAGAAGGTATCGGTGTGGACCAAAATATATTTGCCATCATACAGGGGGGTACCGATAAAGCTTTTCGTGAGAAATCTGCAAAAGAGCTTTGTGAAATGGATTTTGATGGTTTTGCGATCGGTGGGCTTAGTGTAGGGGAAACCAATCAGGATATGTACGACACGGTAGAGTGGACCACTCAGTTCATGCCGGAAGAGAAGCCACGCTATCTTATGGGAGTAGGAACACCTGAAGATCTAGTGGAGAACGTGGCACGTGGTGTCGATATGTTTGACTGTGTGATGCCGACGAGGAATGCACGTAACGGAACACTCTTTACAAGTTTTGGCAAAGTCAACATTAAAAAAGCTGAATATACGACGGATGATGGCCCTGTCGACCCTGAATGTGGATGTATGGTCTGCCAAACCTACTCAAGATCCTATTTGCGACACCTTTTCCGTGCAAGAGAGATCACTTACTTCAGGCTCGCTACGATCCATAACCTTTATTATTATCTGAATTTGATGCGTCAGATGAGAGAAGCGATTTTAGAGAAGAGGTTTGATGCATTTAAAGCAGAGTTCTATGAAAAACGGAAATAGTATCTCAGCCCTGTCAAACTAAAGAAGTATATTATATATTAAATACTATGAGCGTCTATATGGGACTTTTGCAGAGGGGGTCTCTTTAGATGTATGCTCCAAATGCGTATCCTGGTCATCAAAAAATATATCTGCGCCAAATGCTTTAACAACTTCGTATTTTTGTACACCGCCCTGGAAAAAGGCTTCATCGACACGTACACCCCACCCTTCAAGTGTTCCCAATACTCTTTCATGTGTGGAAAAGTTTCGTGCAGTTACCAGTGCTGTACGGATAGGTGAACCTTCCATAGGGAATTTGTCCTGTATCTCTGATATCGTTTTAAGGAACTTGAAAAACGGTCCCTGGCTTAACGGATGTTTAGCATTTTCGCGTTCGTGTTCGATGAACGCTTCCAAACCCTTTTCCTGATAGATCCTTTCACTTTCGTCTCCAAACAGGACAGCATCACCATCGAAGGCAATTTTTACCATATCACTCTCCTCAGAGGTGATAGGTGTATGCGGAAGTATGGTCGCAGCCGCTACCCCCGAGTTTACAGCTTCCTCAACATCCGGGGAGTGTACAGAAAGGAACAAGTCAACTTTAAACGCTTCAAGGTATCTGCTTACTGGAGTACCTGCCGTCCATCCTGTACGTTCAATATCCAGCTTGTAGTGTTCAATGGAACGCCCTATACGCAAGCCTGTCGCAGCATTATTGCGTGAAAGGATGATCACTTCTATCAGTTTGTTGTCAAATTTTTTGTTAATGGCAAGGAGGTTCTGTACAAATTTAAAAGCAGATCCTTTGGACAGAGGATCATCCAAATGAGACAGTTGATAGTTATAATATGCTTCTAATCCCTCTTTATCAAAGATGCTGTTTTCTTCCTCAAGGCTAAATAGTGCACGAGAAGAGATAGCAATGACGAGTTTATTCTGAAGATCATAAGCCATGGATTTCCTTTTATTGTTTGTGGTATTGTAGTCAATTTTACTTTAGGTGTCAGAGTGATGAGTTTACCAAATAAAACCTATGCTAGAATTCTTTTACTATATAAAAGGTTGAAAATGGAAACACTGTTTGTCTATGGTACACTGATGCCAAATTGCCCCAATGGACATGTGCTGGAAAATATCACAGGTAAGTTCGTCCCTGCAACGGTACGAGGAAACCTTATCGGTGCCGGTTGGTCAGCCTCAATGGGATATCCGGGCATTAAACTCGACCCTGATGGTGATACGGTACATGGTTACCTGTTCTACTCACGAAATCTTGATGAGCATTGGGAGTATCTCGATGAATTTGAAGGAGAGGAGTTTATGCGTACAGCGGTGAGTGTTGAACGATATGATGAACTCGATGTCGATACTTTTATCTACGTTCTCAAGGAAGAGAAAGAACATTTAGAAGAGTAGAAAAGTATCTTTCGTTATAATAAACGATACAACACTTAAAGGAAGAGAAATGAGTTTTGGAAATATTGTTTTACTGATCATTGTAGCTATAGCTGCTTATCTCGTTGTCATTTATAACAGGTTCATATCCCTGCGTACGGGTATCGATGCAGCATGGTCCGATATCGATGTGCAATTGAAGCGTCGCTATGATCTTATACCGGCACTGGTAGATACGGTTAAAGGATATAAGGATTATGAAGCAGAGACGCTTGAAAAAGTGATACAGGCACGCCAGCAGGGCTTGGATGCAGGAAGTATAGATGAAAAGGCTGCTGCAGCCAATAGGATGTCGGGGGCCCTGGGTAAACTCTTTGCATTGGCTGAAGCCTACCCTGATCTTAAGGCGAACACTACATTTATGAAACTGCAAAATGAGTTATCACGCATAGAAGATGCGCTCCAGAATGCCAGACGTTACTATAACACTATCGTAAGAGATTATAACTATAGACTTGATGCTTTTCCAGATCTTTATGTCGCACAAAAGTTCAATTTTACCAGACGCGAGTATTTTGAACTTGATGAGAGTGAAGCCGAAGCGGCAAAAAAGATGCCTAAAATAGATTTTTGATCTGAAGAAAAAACTGCTTCTTCGAGCATTTTTTTATCATTTGATGAGTTTCTTTGCGATCTCTGCTACATAGGCTCCCTGGTATCGTGCTCCGGCAAGTTCATTTTTGCTTGGGAGTCTGCTGCCATCTCCTCCAGCGATCGTTGATGCACCATATGGAGAACACCCACTTATCTCTTCCATCATCATTTGTCCCTCGAACGTATAAGGCAAACCCGCAATGATCATACCGTGATGTAAAAGTGTCACATGGAATGTCAATATCGTTGATTCCTGTCCGCCATGCTGGGTACTGGAACTCGTAATCACACTTCCTATTTTTCCTACCAATGATCCTTTCATCCATAGTCCACCGGTAGCATCAAGAAATTGCCGCATCTGTCCGCACATGTTTCCAAATCGCGTAGGTGTACCGAAAATGATCGCATCTGCATCACTCAGCTCATTTACCTTGCATATAGGTATATGTGACTGCTCCTCCTGGGCTTTGGTTGCACCCATTTTTTCTAATATCTCATCAGATAAAGTCTCTGGAACCCGGCGAAGGATGGCTTCTGCGTTCGCAACAGATCGTACGCCTTCAGCAGCTTCTTCAGCCAGCCTGTAGATATGTCCATACATTGAATAGTAAACGATCAATACCTTCATCTTAACACCCTATTTTTTGATTTGATTTAACTATAGTTAAAATGTGTGTACTCTTTATGGAACAGTGAGATGTATGACAATGTCGATGGTAAAATATGACAATATGACATATTTTTACTTTTTCCTTGATCATTTACCATAGAATACCGCTATGTATAACAAGAAAAAAGAAAGACTATATATCTCTGATCTGCTGGATGATCCGGCAGTACCCTATCCTTCCTATTACGTGCTTAGCAGTACCATGCATAACAATGAAATGCTGCAAACAGCGTTGATAGCCCTGCATACTTTTGACTTTACCTATTATGAAACAGCCAAAAGCTATGAAGATATTTTTGCCATGTTCCACTCAGGGACCTTCCCTATCTATAAAGAAAAATATATTGTAGGGTATTTTGGAAATAAAATGATGTATCTTGAATCGAATGGATGGAAAGGAATGCCTTCTACAGAGGAGATCTTCAAAATGGAGAACTGGCTTGTCTGTTAGAGTTGATTTAAATAATTTGAACAAATTTTATTTATAAGTTTTCAATTAAGACTAATTTTATCTTATTTAGATACAATTCGTGCATATCTTAGGTATGGCAGTTTTTTTTATTCTTCCTCCTTTTAGAAAAACATTGTTGTCTCGACTACCAACGAAACAAACCCAACTTTGCTGTATCTAAGATAAAATCTCCTTAAATCTACAATTTCAGTGAACTATCTATATCTGTAGCGATTATCGTATTGTTTTCTATTTTGATAATAACCGTAGTGACCTACACGTGCACGATAACGGTGACCATGATGGTATCTGTATCCACGATGGTAATAGTGTCCATCCCAAAATCTCTGTCCTTTATAATAATAGAATCCATTACGATAATATCCGCCATAGTAATATCTGCTATCGTAATAATAGTATGGCCGATCATAATAATGTGGGTAACTAAATACAGAGGCTGCAACAACACCAACACCAGCTCCAGTAGCAAAGGCGCGTTCCTCTGGAGTACATGCAGTAAAGATCAATGTTGAAGTAAGTATGCTTGCAGCACCTATGAGTTTAAGATTTTTTCTTATCATCCTATTTTCCTTTATAGTGATCATTAAATTAAATCATAAACTAGTAGTGTGTAATAAGTGTGAAATGATGATCTCTTAAAAGAGAGTTATGGGACCTATGCTTCTCCGCCTCTTAGAACGTCTAAGACATTTGTAGCATAACAGCCTTTAGGTAGTGCAAAGCTCAGCTCATAATGGGCTTTCTCTTCTACATAGTTTTTGCTGATCTCGGTTACCTGTATCCAGGCATAGCGTCTGGCACCATTTAAATTCATCTCTTCTGCAAAAGGTGCTTCCAGAAGGCCGGCAACACCTTGGGCCCTGCTTGTCTTTTTCCCAGGAAGCAGTCCTGCAGGTGCGATATCTTTAGCATGGAAACGTTTCGCCTCCTCTTCCAGGTTCTCTACGTTAAATAAACGTCCGTAAGGATAGTGCATCATCACATCACCCTCTACCAGTTTAAAGAAATTAGGTTGGGATTTTGTACCCCTGAGCGA
>JBNLDB010000026.1:0-11757 GCA_050304115.1 Sulfurovum sp.
TTGTCCTCTGTGTGACGTATATGCAGTTGCAGTTACACGCAGTTTTTTCCTTGTTTTGATCTGTGCCAGGATATGAGGGAGTGGCAGTTTGATGATCTTGCCTACACGTATGAGAGAATAATTTTTAATTCCGTTGAACTCTGCCAATTCTCTAGGATACAGTTTAAACTTTTTGGCAATGGAAATAAGCGAATCACCCTTCTCGATAATATATTTACCAGAAGAGACCGCATCGATCCTCTTTTGTTCAAAAGGGAGCTTGAGTTTCTGACCGATACGCAATGGGGATTGGATCCGAATACCGTTCATTTTTGCAATTTCTTGTGTTGTTAACCCAAACTTCTTTGCAATTTTAATCAGTGCATCGCCGCTGACAACACTGTACTTGCCGTAAATAATTTGAGGTTTCTCAGGGACATCAGGTACGATCGTTTCTAAAAGTTCTCTTTCTATGCGAGGAGGGACTTCAGATGTCTCTATCTCTTCTATCTTATCATCCAGTATGACTTGAGCGATGGGTTCTTCTGTTGTATATTTTGCAGGTACGTTTTCACTTCCTTTAAAACGTACAGACTCTTGCACTTTGACATGCCGTTCTATCATATCCTCTACGGAAATCACTTTGAGAAAACGCTTTTTTTCAGGAACAGGTAACGTTTTAGCCCTGATCAATTTTTGTCGGTTCACATCATATACAATCTCTTTGGCTTTAAGAAATTTCGCCCCGTAAGGATTGCAATCAGTCATACCACCCGTGATGACCCTGCAGTCTATCATCGACTTTGCAGCGGCTGTTTCCAGACATAGATAGGATAGTAAAAAAAATCTCAAATGATTTCTGGACATTACGTTATGCTAAACTATAAAAAGTTTAACATCTCTCCTTTTATGGATTCTTTTTCAACGATGACCGAGTGGATCACAGGTTTCTCAAACAGCCCATGTATCATAGGTGGAACCGATACATTGGCATGTTCACTCACCCATTTTAATGCTTCTACATCATCTTTGACTTCATGTCCCAGTGATTTTGAAACAGACGGGCTGAACTTGGTCCATTCTGCAGTCGAGTAGACCACTGTTTTAAGATCTTTCTCTCTTAATGTTTCATAGGCTCTCATACATGTGGCTGTATGTGGGTCCATAATGTACCCTTTTTTTGCATATTCACCCACAACCGCTTCACACTCATCATCATCAGAGAAAGAGGCATCAAAATCTTCACGTAACAATGCCAGTTCATCTGCGCTCAGCTGATACTTGCCGTCTTTAGCCAATGCTTCCATGAGTTCTTTGGTACGTGCCGGACCGAATTTGTCAAACATGATACGCTCAACATTGGAACTCTTCAATATATCCATGGCAGGTGGTTCTGTCTGTATAAGTGTACGTGTCGTCAGATCATACGACCCCTTGTTGATCCAATCTGTCAAAATATTATTGATATTGGATGAGATAAGGATCTTTTCTATCGGCAAACCTGCTTTTTTGGCATAATAGGCACCCAGTGCATTACCAAAGTTACCGCTAGGAACAACAAGATAGATCTTCTCACCCATTTGAATGCTCTCTTTACGTACTAACTCCAAGTATGAGTGGATATGATAGATGATCTGGAAGATAATACGTCCGAAGTTTACAGAATTCGCTGCTGAAAGCTTGATATTCCTCTCTTCTAATTCTGCCTTAAAGTCTTCAGAGGCAAGTAGATCTTTAAGGGTATTTTGCGTATCGTCAAAATTACCCTTAACCCCGATCACTTTCAGATTTGAAGCATCTTCCGTAACCATTTGAAGTCTTTGTACATCAGATGTACCGCCATCAGGATAAAGACATGCTACCTGTACCCCTTCCTGACCTTTAAATGTCTCCAGGGTAGCAGGACCGGTATCTCCGCTTGTGGCTGCCATAATAAGGTAATGTTCACCTCTTTTTTGTGCCAATTTACTTAACACATAGCCAAAAGGCTGCAGTGCCATATCTTTAAAGGCTCTGGTAGGCCCATGATAAAGTTCAGAGACAAAACAGTCATCTTCAATCTGGGAAAGGGGTACCGGATTGGAAGGATCATCAAAAGCATCATATCTGTTTCAATGCTTCTACCAGTACTTCTGTTTCAATATCTATACCGAATTTTTCTAAAAAGTCTAATGCCAACGTTTTATAATGGCTGGAGAGGTGTCCCTCTAAAAATTCTTTATCTAAAGCTGGGAGCTCTTTGGGTACATATAACCCACCAAAACTAGCACTTGGGCTGAGTATCGCTTCTGAAAATGGTACAGATGAAGGTTTCTGTCCGTCATTTCCCCGTGTCTCAATAAATTGCATCTATATTATCCTACTGTTTTATTAATGGTAATTATAGCTAAATAAGCTAAGGATTGTCAGAAATTAGGGGGAATCTTGGTATGAAGTAAACTCAAGTATCTAGTATCTATTTGCCCTACAATATTAGGAGAAGAATGATTTAGGGAAAAGAATGTCAACTAATAAAATCATAGAGACAAACAAACACTAAAATACTCAGGTAATAGAAGAAATGAAACTTTCTAAAAGATAGAATGAGTTTATATCTCTATTGGTAGTCTGGCGATCTACGTGAGACCCATAACTTTCCGTACCCACCTCGCGATGAACTTGGCTTTTTCAATACAGTATAACCGTATGAAAGAATTATAACACACTTACCTAAAAGAAAAACCTTAAATTTGAAAAATTTTTTTAAAATTTATCATTTTTTATGGTTTATCCCCTTTTAACCTATACTATTTTGTTGTTCTAGAGTTCGATACAGGTCCCCACACCAGAACTGGTCAAAATTTCCAGAAGCAGTGAGTGCTCTACACGACCATCAATGATATGTGCTTTTTTAACACCACCACGCAGCGCTTCTATACAGGCATCCACTTTAGGTACCATACCTCCCTGTATCGTTCCGTCTGCTTTCAGGGCTTCTGTTTTTTCTATACTTAGGTTCGTTATCAGCTGCATCTCTTTATCCAATACACCAGGGGTGTCGGTAAGGAAAAGTACTTTTCTCGCTTCCAGAGCTACGGCTATTTTGCTGGCTGCTAGGTCCGCATTGATGTTGAACCCGGGGTGTCCCATTGTACTGCTTCCTGCGATAGGTGCGATGACAGGTATCGCACCATCCTCAATGATATTATTGACGATCTCGGGATTGACATGCTCGATAACACCCGTGTAACCGAACTTTTCAAAATCTTTAGGAATCCCCTTTAGAAAACCGCCATCTTTCCCAGAGATCCCAATGGCTTTAGAACCATGGTTATCAAGCAAGGAGACGATCTCTTTGTTGATCTCACCGCTCAACACCATCTCTGCAATACGCATCACCTCTTTGGTCGTGACCCGCTGTCCATCTATAAACGTTGTATCTACCCCTAAATTGGCAAGCAGATCTGTAATACTTTTTCCTCCGCCATGTACGATGATAGGTTTCATCCCTACAAGGTGCAACAGTACGATATCTTGTGCAAACTGCTCTTTTAATGCATCGCTCGTCTGTGCAGAACCACCATACTTGATCACTATTTTTTCATTGGAAAACTTTTTGATAAACGGTAAAGCCTCAAGGAGCGTTTTGACAACATTCATATTACTTTTCATTCTGGATATCCCTTTATATATTCATCTACCTGCGTGAAGATAGTCTCTTGGATCTGTAATTTTAACTTCATTTCAGAGATAGGCAACTTAAAATCCTGCATTTTTACTGCATCTTTTTGCGTCACAAGAAGACTCTGAGCCTTATGGTCAGATAGCAGCATTTTGAGTTTTTCTTCCTCAAAATATGCATGATCTTCCAAATAGACCTTATGGACCACGCCCTCAGGCAAATAGGTATCAAGTCTACTGGGATTTGAAATTGCCGTTACTAATACCATTCTGGGTTGAAGATTCTCAAACGCTACTTGTCGATGAAATGCCTCACCCTCTTTTGCCACAATATCTGCGTATTTTTTATTGAACCAGAATTCTCTAAATGCACCTGCGGGGAAAGGAAAATAATTTTTGATCTGTTCGGGTTCAAGCACAATGTCAAATTTTTCTATCTCGACACGGTTGAAACCATCATCCAAGAGGATGCACTCTGCGCCTTTTGCTTTGGCTAGTGCTATGGCCATTGCCCTATCTTCACTGACGATGACACTCGCTTTGGGAAGTGACTGTGCCATCAGCATAGGTTCATCTCCACTCTGTGTCACATCGACAAGTATCCTACCTTCAGCACTGACTTCCACCAGCCCTTTGCTTTTGCGGCCATATCCTCGGGAGATGATCACTGCACCTTCAAGCCGTGAAGCAAGGGCTATCACAAAAGGTGTTTTCCCACTCCCCCCAACGATAAGATTCCCCACAGAGATGATGGGTATGCCGAAGTCTTTAGAGGAAATGAGCATTCTACGTAGAGACATGATGAATCCATAAATGAGTGAGAAAGGTAACAGAAGCAGGATCAGAGGGTAATGATACCACCGTGGTGCAAAGAACATCGCTTCAAAAAATGCTCTCACGAACACTCCTTTGCACCCAGTTTTTTGATCTCAGCACAGGAGAACCCCGCCTCTTTCCTAGCTTCCACATTGACATGGGGACGGTGTTTTGAGAGTAACTGATAACGTTCAAGTATCTCAAAATAGACCTCTTCTTCTCTCCCCTCTGCTATTCCAGCTTCTCTACAAAGGTATTTAAACCATTTATCACCCTTGTGTACATGGTCTATCTCTTCCTCATAAATGATCTGCAGTGCCTCTATCACTTTTTTCACCTGAGGGTTTTTGCGTTTGTTGTCCAGTTTTTTAATGATCTGTGGACTGACATCAAGACCCGATGCTTCATAGTAACGCGGAATGATCGCCATACGCTCCAGGATATTCCCTGCACTATGCTCTGCAGCATCAAAAAGCCCACAATGTACAGGAAAATCCCCATAAGTATATCCAAGCTCCGTCAGTATACTCTGCAGCATTTTAAAATGTCGTATCTCGTCACTGGCCACTTCCAGCCAATCAACCTGGTAATCACTAGGCATATGGGGGTAACGATACACGGCATCCAGGGCCAGATCGATGGCAGAAAACTCTATGTGTGCAATGGCATGTACCAAGGTAGCTAATCCCTCTTTACTCTCAAACTCTTTTCTCGCAGGCAAGTCCCTTGGGTCTACAATGTGACATTTGGAAGCATAGGAGGGGCTTGAAAAAAGTTGCGGTGTAAAGTCATCATCACACCTTATTTCATTTTTGGTACAATATGCCAAACATTGAGCGGTCAACTCCTCTTTTATAAGAATATCATCACTCATAATGGCACGTTCTAACAGACTAAATATATTCATAGGAGAATTATATCATGCAAATCAAAATACAACCTATGGGCGCTTACCAAACCAACTGTTACATCGCTACGGTTGATGGAAAAGATTTCATCATAGACCCCGGTATGGGTGCGACCCAATGGGTCCTTGACAATGTCACCAATCCCGTAGCCATACTGAACACCCATGGTCACTTTGACCATGTATGGTCAAATGCAGAGGTTCAGGAGAAACTAAAGGTTCCTATCTATTGTCCCAAAGGGGATGTCTTTATGCTGACTGATGACCCTCTTGGGCAAGGTACACCTCCAAGTGAACCAGACCATATTATCGCAGGGGATGAAGAACTGACCATTGAAGGGGTAAACATCAAATACCGCCATTTTCCGGGACATACACCCGGCTGTTCCATTATAGAGATCGATGATGTATGGTTCAGCGGGGACTTTCTTTTTGAACAAAGTATTGGAAGATGGGATTTCCCCTCATCAAGCGGAGAAGAGATGATGAAGAGTTTAGAAAAAGCGCTCACCATAGAAGGTGATTACACTGTCTATCCCGGCCATGGGATGAGCACTACCCTCAAAGCAGAACAAAAGGTCATACCTTTTTGGATAGAACAGGTAAAGAGGACACTTTAATCCTCTACTCTGATCTATTGAATGTTAACCGCATTTTCCTGTACTGCATTTTCCTGCTTCACACTTCATAGAAGAAGTTAAATCACTTTTTTCTGTCATTTCCGGTTTTCCTGAACCACATTTTCCTGCTTCACATTTCATAAAAGGTTTCAATTCACTTTTTGTTTCCGCTTCATAAGTTTCAAATGCCCCTTCGCTGTAAAGAATATATGTAAAGATTGCAGCCAATATTGCCAGAGCCATAAACACATAAAGAAAGAATTTTTTCATTGTTATTTACCTTGATTTAAATTTAAAAAAATGAAGTATAGCATAAGCTTCTGTTAGCCTAGGACATGTGAAGACAAGATGAACGTTGTAAAGCTACCTTCAAAGACTAATTTTCCATTGACAAATGCCTCTACTTCTACCTCAGCTTTCTTGCCTTTGGTATTGACAACCGAAGCTTTACACAATACTGTATCACCGACCTTTACAGGCGCTATAAATTTCGAGCTTGATGCGCCAAGAACCACATAAGGATCGTTCACCGCAGACATGGCTGCATAATCTGCTGCACCGAAGATAAAACCGCCATGAACCAACCCCTGACTATCCGCGGCCATCTGTTGTGTGGTATGCAAAAGTACTTCTGCGTAGTTTTCCTGAAGCTTTGTCACTTTTCCGCAAAGTGAAGTATTGATATTTAGATGGGTATTTAATTGCATAGGCTATCCTCAACATTTTTGAAGATTATAGCAAAACAACCTATAAATCACACGAAGTGTGCCTTGTCGTTCCGAACGACCTTGTAAGCGCAGTGATTCGAGAGGAACGACGATTTTTTGGTTTCGTTTTTTGTAAAAAAAGGAAAGTAGAAACAACACCACAGTTACAAGATGAGGAAATATTTCTAAAATATGAAAATTGAAGTATGCACACCCCAAGGGCACTTGTCCCTACGGTCGGGCGCATTCCCACTCAGGAGAGAGGGAACGAGAAAAAGAGGATGGGAACTTTAAAAGTTTAGTATGAAAATTTATACCCGCGTCTACGTACTGTATGGATCACCTGAAATCCAAGTATACTCTTCAAACGCTTGCGGATCTGATTGATCGCCACTTCAACCGTGTTGTCACTGACATACTCAGGCTCTTCCCAGAGTGCATTGATGATCTCATCTTTTGAAAAAACACGTTGTTTACGAAGTGCAAGATATGCCAAGATATCAAATGTCTTGCCATTGAGAGAAACGATCTTCTCATCATATTCGATCTTTTTATTTGCAATGTCGATCACAAGCTTGTCAATGTTCACCTGTGTACCGAACAAATGTCTCATATTTGCCAACACTCTTGCAGCAATGAGATCAGGGTATTCACCGTGCTGATAGATCACATCATCTACTCCCAAAGAGAAGAACGCCGATTGCGCTTTGACATTATTTGTCAATATCATAATCTTCGTTTCACTTTTTTTCTTTTTAACTTCATTCACATAACGCTCTAGTGAAAACTTTACACCTTCATCCACAATCACAACCAGTTCATAGTGTCTAAAGTCCGTAAAGTTGGTCGCATCATACATATCTTTAGCATTGTCCACAATACAAATAAAGTATTTATCTAACTCTTTTTCCAGTTCCTTAACGTACTCATCGTTGAAACCTACCGTTAATATTCTCATTCTTTTCCAATCCAGTAAGAAAGTCTCCAAAACTTAAATTTGGTCGACTTTTTGCTTTTCTTAGCGTATTTATAGCTAAATCAACCTTATTTAAAAATAAAAGTAACTTTAAGAATGAAGCTTTTTAAGCTGTTTTAAAGTGATTTCATAGCCTTGATATAGACTCTTTTGGGTGCAGGGTACCCCTCCACTGTCTTTGTATCATCATCCGGGTCCAGGAAATCTTCCAGGCTTTGTGTCTCTATCCACTCTGTTTTTCTCTGTTCGGAAGGTTCGGTTTTCATGATCTCCAAGACTTCAACGGATTCAAACCCTGCCCTGAAGCACCAGTTCTTTAAGGCATTGACCGTAGGTACGAAATAGATATTTGGTATCTTTGAATAACGGTCCCTAGGTGTCAGGCACATCTCACCCTCACCATCTATCATAAAGGTATCTAAAATGAGCTCACCGCCTTTATTCAATCCTTTAAAAAGCGATTTTAGCATAGCAACAGGATCAGACCTGTGATAGAGTACCCCCAAACAAAAGAGGGTATCGAATTTATGTTCATAGAACTCAACATGCTCTACCCCCAATAGTTCATACACAATATCGGACTTGATAAAATGATTGATGAACTGAAACTGTGAATAGTAGATAGCAGAAGGATCAAAGCCTATCAGTTTTTTAGGTGCCTGGGACAACATACGAAATAGGTAATAACCGTTGTTGCATCCTATGTCACCCACGATCTTGTCTTTCAGGTCAAAGTATGGTTCAAGCAGATTGTACTTGATCTGGCTTTGCCATTCAGAATCTATAAAAAGATCATTGATCTGAAACGGCCCTTTCCGCCAGGGTTTCATAAGAAGTGCCGTCTCTTTGATCTGCTGGGCATCTTGGGGAGTAAGGTCCTTGATCTGGACCTCAACCCTATCTCCAAGTTTTACCTCAACATCTTGATACGTTTTAAGCGATCTGATGGCTTCCTGAAAAGGTGCGATATTTTTCCACGTAAGCCATTTCTTACGCTCTTCCCGTAAACTGTTTAAATCCATCTACTGTTTGATATATGCTTTTTTGATCATCTGATCGAACATGGGTCTGTCCCCTCTACCAGTAGAAACATTTTCCATCTTACGTACGGCTTCTTCACCTGAAACCACTTCACCGAAGATCGTATGTTTCCCATTTAACCAAGGGGTTGGTGCAAGTGTAATGAAAAACTGGCTTCCGTTTGTTTTAGGCCCGCGGTTTGCCATAGCCAACAACATCGGTCTGTCAAATACCACATTGGGTGCGAACTCATCTTTAAAATCTTTTTTCCAGATAGACTCACCGCCTCTTCCTGTACCTGTTGGGTCACCGCCCTGAATCATAAAACCTTTAATGATCCTATGAAAAATAAGCCCATTGTAGTAACCGTTTTTCACATGCGTCGTAAAGTTTTCAACGGCAAGCGGTGCCACTTCCGGATACATTTTTAATTCTATTTTCCCGACATTGGTTTCAAGTACCACAATCGTATCTTTTGCATAGGCTTGAAGACCCAAACCAACAAACAGTAAGACCACCAACAGTTTTTTCATCTATCTATCCTTTTCATAGTTTATATATTTTATATGTGGCTGTATTATAACGCGTTTCATGTTTATTTCGCATAATTGACAGCACGGGTTATTTATCAAAGGACGCATACAAGCCAAGCTTGTATCAGCTACGTTAACACTACGTTTCCTTCAGCAGGAGGCTCACGTAACTAGTTACGTCTATTTCGCGTAATTAACAGCACGGGTTTCACGGATCACATTCACTTTTATTTCACCGGGGTACTGTACTTTCTCTTCTATCTCTTTGGCGATCTCTTTACTCAACAGTACGGTTTCATTGTCATTCATCTTTTGGGCATTGACAAATACACGTATCTCCCTGCCTGCATTAATCGCATAGGCTTGCGTGACATACTCTTTGCCCAAGGCAATATCTTCTACCTCTTTCACACGCTTTGTGAAGCTTTCAAGTACTTCTCTTCTTGCTCCGGGTCTCGCCGCGGAGAGTTTATCTGCAGCACATACAGCAGCACTCTCTACCGAGTCGGGTTCTTCATATCCGTGATGGGCATATATGGCATTGATGATGGTTGGATGTTCCCCATGTTTACGACAAAGTTCTACACCGATATCTACATGTGAACCGCCCATTTCCTGTGTCAGTGCCTTGCCGATATCATGTAAGAGTCCTGCACGAAGCGCAAGTTTTTCATCTCCGCCCATTTCCGCTGCCATCACACGTGCGAGTTTGGCTACCTCCAAGGTATGTGCCAGTGCATTCTGTCCATAACTGGCTCTGTACTTCATCCGTCCCAGGAGTTTGACAAGCTCTTCATGCATAGGGAAAAGCCCCAGTTCAATGAGTATATTTTCACCCTCTTCATAGGTTTTTTGTTCAAACTCCTCTTCCACTTTAGCATGGACTTCCTCTATACGGCCAGGATGGATACGTCCATCTTCCACCAGTATCTCTATCACCCTGGTGGCAATCGCCCTTCGATAGAGATTGAAACTGCTTACAAGGATCACACCCGGTGTTTCATCTATCACAATATCTACACCTAAGAGCATTTCAAGTGTTTTGATATTTCTACCCTCTTTACCGATGATGCGTCCTTTGTGCTCATCACTTGGCAGATTGACAAGGTTGATCAGACGCTCACCTGCAAAATCACCTGCATAACGCGTAGTCGCCTGTGCCAGGATATAATTGGCTTTTCGTTGCCCCTCTTCTTTTGCTATCTTTTCATACTTACGTACTATATCCGCAACATCTGCACGGCTCTGCTCTTCTACCTTTTCTAAAATATATGCTTTGGCTTCCTCTTTTGTCAAAGAAGCGATATGCTGCATTTTATCTACCGTATTGGCAATCTCTTCTTGTTTTCTCTGCTCAAGTTTCTCTAACTGCTTCTCTTTCTCCAAGACTCGCTTTTCCAAGAGATTTAAACTCTCTTCTTTAGAAGTCAATTCTTTGGTTTTTAAGATCAAAGTACGATTACGTTCATCGACCTTTGCCACACGCTTTTGAAATTCACGCTCTTGTTCCAACTCGTTCTCTTTGATCTTTACATGTGCAGATTTGAGTAAAAGTTCCGTCTCTTTCTCTATCGCTTTGGCCTTGGCTTTTGCTTCTGATTCTATATATGAAAATTTGTTCTTAGTGCTCTTTTTTAGCCATAGGTAACACGCACCTGTCCCTAGAGCCATTCCGGATATACCGGAAATCCCTATTATCCCTAACATTGCTTATCCTTCGGTCATTACGTCTCATAACATACGAACCGGGGTTCCTATGCTATTTGATCATCCAGATTTTGCTCATACAAAATCTATTTAAGCGGTGATAATCATGTCTGCTTGTACATCATAGTCGTCTGTTATGATCTCTTCGCTGTAACACAATTCACGCGCTACAAAAACTGTTTTTTCTATATATCTATTCTGTTTTTCATAAAATCTATCATACATACCTTTACCGAATCCAACACGTCTCAGTGTCATATCTACTCCCACGATAGGTACGATAGCAATATCTATATTGTTTTTTCTGTATTGTTTTGAATCATTGGGTTCTTTTATCCCAAACTTTTTTTTCTTGAGTGGAAGTCTATATTTTACCAACCTAAAACTTGCACCTTCCATAAATGGTACATAGAGCACTCTTTTCTCCATACGTAATCTCCGTATGAGAGGATAGATGTTCACCTCTGTTCCCAAAGGAATATAAAGCATCACCGTTTTAGCTTTATTCTCCACAATATATTGATAGAGTGCCTGTACTATTGTCTTATCTTTTTTATAACTGCCACACCCTGAAACCCTCTTTAACCGTTCTAGACTCTCACATCTAAATTGGTTTTTTTTAACCTCTTTTGTCATAGTAATCCATCTATTCATCGTATTATTTATTGCTCTTTGGCTATAATCGCCAGACTAATTATACCAAAAGGGTCTATGTGCATAAAAAAATAGCTGTGCTTCTTTCATTATTGCTTGTACTACTCATTATTTTGACCATTGTTATCTGGAAGGAAAAGAAACAACCAGAGCACACCCCTCTTCCTACAGAAAATAC
>JBNLDB010000027.1:0-11750 GCA_050304115.1 Sulfurovum sp.
AGAAATACCTGTTTGGTAAATATCTGTACACACTTTCAGAATTTTATTTTTTCCATATCTTATAGACGTATCCGATTAAAATATGGAGCAACCACGACAAAAGAATACCTCTATGCTATATTGATGCAATTGAAAAAAGGTCTAAAAAATTTAAAAATCCGATAGGATCTAATGTAAAAAAGTGAAAATAGTATAATTTAGGGAATGGTTAGTGGTACACCCATCAGGATTCGAACCTGAGACCTTCGGTACCGCAAACCGATGCTCTATCCAGCTGAGCTATGAGTGCACATGTAAAGTGTAGTAGCGATAATTTAGAGCGCAATTATAGCAGAGAAATCTTTATTTATCAAGTAAATTCATAGGGCCGAATAATTTAATGGCTTTAGGGTTGGAAATGAATGTATGATTGTAGGGATGTTCCAGTTCGATCGTTTCAAATTTATCCAATGTAAATTGCCTCTTTAGTGCCTTTGCATGCGTACCGAACAGGATGAGTTTCGGTGCATCCTCTTCCATGGCATTCAAAAGTGTTTGTACAAAAGGTTTCCATGCCTTTATATGTTTTGTACTGCTCTTTTTATCGGTAAAGATCAGTGCCGTATTTAAAAGCAATACCCCGTTTTTCTCAAAATTACGCCGAAGCTCATCCATGGAATCGATCATCTCTGTTTTATCTAACTTGGTAATCGCCTCTTGCGAAGTATCCTCTGTTGTCAGTCTATCACTGGCGACGAGGGCCATTTTCATAAAATTACGCAAACTGGTTGCACGGTTGACCTCTTTGCTTAAACCCGACGCTGAAAAGAGGTTCTCGACCTTGGTATCAATAAAGGCATATCCCCCGGCACTCTCTTTTCTCGGATAGGGATCCTGGCCGAACAAGATATATTTGACCTTCTCTTTAGAAAGGGTATTAAAGGCGTTGAAGTAGTTCTCTTTGGAGGGGAAATAGTCCTTGTCTTTTTCTAAAAACCTCTGATACTCTGACTCAAGCGAGGCATACGCTTCAGTCAATACACTTTCCCATGAGCTTCTGGACATTAATCTCTCTTTTTGAGTTTATCGAACTTGATGATCAATTCTATCTTACTCACAGGGATACCCAATTTCTCAGAAACAGAAGCTTTACTTTCTCCCGCATTGATAAGCTCCATCACATCATCCAAAGAGGAAAAATTGTCTATGACATCCTTGACCGCAACGCGTGATGCTTCATAGTTTGCTATCGTTACATTCTTTACATCCAGTATCTCATTGAGCTTTTTATTCTCTTTTGCCAATTTACTGTTTTTACCCATGAGCATCAACAGTATGATGACCAACAGTGCCAGTAGCGCTAAAACTGTGATATCGAACGTTTGCATCTTATAGTACCTCCATGATAATTAAAATTAAAAAAACAAATCCCAGGTAACCATTCACCGTAAAAAAGGCTTTGTCTATTTTTGTAAAATCTTTGTTAACGATGTAATGTTCATAGCTTAACATGATCGCAGAAAAAACGATGGCAAGCTGTGCCCAGAAACCTAACTCTGATACCGCTACAAAACCAACCCAGAAGCCAATAGTTAAAACATGGAACACTCTTGCGATCCACATGGTTTTATGTGCCCCAAACTTAGAAGGGATAGAGTGTAGACCATGGGCTTTGTCAAACTCTATATCCTGCAGAGAGTAGAGAAGGTCAAATCCTGCGACCCAGAACATCACCCCAATGGCCAGATAAATTGACCAGAGTGTGATCTCACCCTCTACTGCTACGACACCTGCTACAGGTGCCAGTCCCAGGCTCAGACCCAACACAAGATGTGCCAGTGGAGAAAAACGCTTAAAAAGCGTATAGGCCCCAAGGATAAGTAAAATAGGGAGGGAAAGTTGAAAAGCCAAAGGGTTCACGAAATATGCCACCATAATGAACAGGAGCGCATTCATCACTATAAACCCTACCATTTGTCCATTGGAGACTCGACCGTCTACAGAAGGACGACCTTTCGTACGAGGGTTGAGTATATCTATATCTCTGTCAAGATAGCGATTGACCCCCATGGCAAAGTTTCGTGCTGTGACTGCAGCCATTGTGCCTAGGAACAACAGTTTCCAACCAAACCAGCCATGTGCAGCCACAAGCATCGCAATGAAAATAAATGGCAGGGAAAAGACTGAGTGTTTAAACATCACCAATTCTGAAAAATGGTTCAATTTCTCTCTAAAACGATTCACAGTTGCACTCTAAGGATGAGGGATTTTCAGTTTAGAATTCAGAGACCATGCAATGATCAGTACTAAAAGAGCGATCACATATATATTTGTGATCACACCGTAGGCATTCAACAGATAGAGTACCCATAAAAGAATAGCCCCTAACGGTGTAGGTACCCCTTCAAAGTATTTTTCAACTTCTCCAACATCTACTTTCAGGTTAAATTCCACCAGTCTTCTTAAACCATTGATAATATACCAGATAAATACCAGTCCCAAAAGAACCTCTTCTACTCCTGCAGCACCACTATAGTGTTTGACCGCATAAAAAAGTAAAAACGGAGGCATAACCACAAATGAGAGAAAATCTGCAAAACTGTCAAGTTGGATACCAAATTCTGTAGAAAGACTGTATTTACGTGCCAGTTTTCCATCTATAATGTCACAGGCACCACCTATCCAAGCTAAAACAATAGCGGTAAAAAAATCCCCTCTCACGATAAAAAATATTGCCATGATACCTGCTGTTACATTCATGTAAGTTACCAGGTTTGCAATGTTAAAACGATTGTTCTTGTCAAATAAATTCATTCTTGCCTCTCTTTATCAATAGTCGTATTTTATCCTTTTTGGGGTTATGGTATGATTACGCTATGAAAACCTTTAAACAACTTGCTCTCATCGGACCTACTGCTTCAGGAAAGTCAGCACTTTCCATCAAAATCGCACAGGAAATGAATGCCTATATTTTATCACTTGATTCACTCTCTATCTATAAAGAGATCGATATCGTCTCTGCTAAACCTACTTTGGATGAACGCGCAGGTATTGTACATTTTGGTATCGATTATCTCTATCCTGATGAAAATTTTGATGTCACAACTTTTATCAAACTTTACCATGAGGTCCGTAGACGCTGTCTAGAGGATAGTAAGAACCTTGTGATAGTAGGTGGGACCAGTTTTTACCTCAAGATGCTCATAGGGGGTATCAGTGAACTGCCAAGTATCTCAAAGGAAACCAAAACAAAAACAAATACTTATCTGCAAGAGTTACATAAGAGCTATGATTGGCTTTATGGTTTGGATAAACTCTATATGTCAAAGATAGAGCCCAATGACCCCTACCGTATAGAAAAAGCTTTGAACATCTATTTGGAAACAGGACTGACCCCCACACAATATTTTGAACAATTCCCACCTCAGCCTACTGTGACTGAAGCACTACCTATATACCAGATAGTGATCGATAGAGATAGACTTCGTGAACGTATAGCCTTGCGCACCAAAATAATGATCAATGATGGATTGATCGATGAGATATGTATGCTGGAGAAAAAGTACACTCGTGCACCCAACTGCATGAAATCTATAGGGATCAAAGAGACACTGGCCTACCTGGATGGTGTCTATGACAAAACAGTGTTGAGTGAAAAAATCACTACCAATACTGCCAGATTGGCAAAGCGACAAACGACATTTAACAACTCTCAATTTGATAATGTCATAAAAGGGGATATAAAAATGTTGGAAAAATTGTTACTGTAGGAGAAAAGGTCGGAAGTTCAACCTTTCTGAACGCTCAGCGCTCAACGCTGAACGCTGAATTTTAATACCCGCTGGCACTGATCATATAATAGATATACGACACAAGCGGCTGTACGTAGAAGATGGCTGCAACCGTTGCAACGGTTGCAAAACCGACCATCGCCATCAATGGTTTAGAGATGTTATAGTAGACCACATCCACATCTTTTACAGGATCTTTCAAGAACATATATACCACAAGTTTCATATAGTAGTATGCTGCGATCGCCGAGTTAAGCCCCATAATGATCGCCAGCCAGATATAACCGGCATTCACCGCTGCCTGCATTACATAGACTTTACCCCAGAATACTGAGAATGGCGGTACTCCTGCCAGAGAGAACATAAAGAGTCCCATGATAACTGCACCCATCGGCATGATCTGGATCAGACCTGCAAACTTTTCATACGGATGGTCATAACGTTCGTCAAATCTTCTCTTTTTATGACGAGAGATCCATAACATTGAAAATGCTCCTAGATTCGTGAACATAAAGAGTGCATAGTACAAGAATATCGCTGTGTTACCCTCTGTGGTATCCAATGCCAATGCAGCAATGATGAAACCTGCATGGGAGATAGATGAGTATGCAAGCATACGTTTTACATCATTCTGTACCAATGCCATAATGTTTGAAAGTGTCATTGTAAGTACAGCAATGATAAGGATCGTCCATCTTACCCACTCAATACCAAGATCGATATACATACCAAAGAGTCTGATACTCACTACAAATGCTGCCACTTTAGGTACCACTGACATATATCCTGCCAACGCTGCTGAAGCCCCCTCATAGACATCCGGTACCCATGTATGGAATGGGAAGAGCGAAAGTTTGAAAGCAAACGCAACAAGTAACAGTACAGATGAACCAAATACTGCGATCATGATGCCTGCTTCATTCAATCGTGTTGCCATCACTTCTGCTACTTTATACAGTTCTACCGAACCGGTAAGTGCATAAATGACTGCTGAACCCATCGCAAAGAATCCTGCTGCCAGTGCACCCATCGTAAAGTACTTCACCGCTGCTTCATAGGAATTTGCTCTGTTGTGCAGAGCAATAAGTGTATAAAGAGCAAGTGATGCTGTCTCAAGACCAACAAAGATAAGAATTAGGTTGTCCGTTGCTACCATAAACTGGAATCCTGCGATCATAAACAGGAAAAGTGCAAAGAACTCCGGATAGGAATACTCATGGAATCTTTTGGATGTCAATGCCAATGGTATGAATATCATTGAACCGCCGATGATCATCAGCTGAGAGACGATAGAGATACCGTCGATCAACATCACATCAAAGAAACCACGTTCATTGACATTGAGGCCCAATACAGATCCGAAATCTACAAAGAGTACCAAGATCGTTAACATGACATAGAGTGATTTATGTAATTTTCCATTCAGTAGATCAATGATCAGAATGATCAAACCACCTGCGATCGCTATAAGCATCGGTGCCAGGGTAATAAGGTTCAGGCTTGCTAAACTCACATTAATTGGCTCTAACATTAGTTCGCCTCCTTACTTGATTTTGCAACAGTTATCATGTCTTTTGCCTCTTGCGTAATCGCTTTTTCATCTACAAAGTTTAATAAAGCTTTTACTGAGTTATCTATCGGCTCAAGTACTGGCTTAGGATAGACACCTAACCAAATAACTATAGCCACCAACGGAATAAGTGACCAAGTCTCTCTAGCATTGAGATCCTTGAGTTTTTTGTTCTCTTCATTGTTCAATGGACCAAAGAATGTACGTTTCATCACTCTTAGCATATAGACGGCACCTAAAATGATCGATGTACCTGCCAGGATAGTCATCATTGGTGAAACTTGATAGAAACCAAGAAGCACAAGGAACTCACCGACAAAACCGATAGTCAATGGTAATCCGACCGATGCCATAAGCATAATCCCGAATATCACCGCATACTTTGGCATCACGGATGCAATACCACCAAATTCAGACATTAACTTCGTATGTCTTCTATCATATATCATACCCACGAGCATAAAGAGTGCTCCTGAAACGATACCGTGAGACAACATTTGGAAGACTGAACCTGACAAACCTTCTGCATTCATGGCAAAAAGACCGAGCATAATAATACCCATGTGTGACACTGAAGAGTATGCGATCACTTGTTTCATATCTTTTTGTGCATAAGCGATCATCGCTGTATAGATGATCATGATCAGTGACAATACTGCAATTGGTGTGATGGCCAAGACAGATGCATCCGGGAACATTGGAAGTGTGAATCTTACAAATCCATACGTACCCATTTTAAGAAGTACCGCTGCAAGAATCACCGAACCTATCGTTGGTGCCTGACCGTGTGCATAAGGAATCCAAGTGTGGAATGGGAACATCGGTACTTTGATCGCAAATCCGATAAAGAATGCAGCAAATAACCATAACTGGTAATTTACCGGTAATACCAATGCATACCAATCTGTAATAGCAAAACTCCATACTCCTGTAAGGTTATGGTAAATGTATGCGACAAACAACATACCTACTAGCATGATCAGTGATCCCATGAATGTATAGAGGAAGAACTTGATCGCTGCATAGACTCTTAAAGGTCCACCCCATGCACCGACGATATAAAGCATCGGTACAAGAGAAAGCTCCCAGAAAAGGTAGAAGATAATCGCATCCAGTGCAACAAATACACCTACCATTGTCATCTCTAGGAAGAGAAGTGTCACAATCATATTTTTGATATTTTTTGTTTCACCCATACTTGCCATACCGATCAGTGTCATCAAGGTTGTCATAAGAATAATGAACAATGAGATACCGTCAGCACCAAGATAATAGGAGATACCCATATCAGGGATCAATGGGATCATCTCTACAAACTGCATACCTGCATTTGATGTATCAAAACTAAACCATAACCATACAGAAAGCAAGAATTCAATGGCTGCTACAGTAATACCGTAGGTTCTTGCACTCTCCTTGTCTACTATAAACCCAAGCAGTCCTGCAACCGCCGGGAAGAAGACCAATATACTTAAAATATTTTCCATTTTTCCCCCTTAACCTATCATCGCTGAAATCGCAGCAATTACCAATAACAGTACCGCACCAACAGCCATCCAGTTTAGATAGTTTGAAAGGTTACCTGTTTGCATACTTCTTGTTTTATCACCAGAACCGTAAAGGAACTTCGCAATATTGTCTACTGTTGCATCGACTATTTTCAGATCTACCTGAGTCCAGAACTTTTCAGAGATCATCATATACGGTTTAGTGATGAACTCTTCATAGAATTTTGGTACATAATACTGGTTTTTCAATAATTTGTAGAAGAAACCGCTTTCCACTTTTTCACTTCTTTGCCATGCATTTTCACCTGTTCTTGCATATCTATAGTATGCATACGCAATACCTGATACGGCAAAAAAGATAACGATCAGCCCCAAGTATGTTGCAAGATGGTGCGTATGTTCAGACATTTCATACTGTACAGTGTTACCTATCTCATAGATAAATGCTTTGTATGACCCCATGAACCATCCTGTAATGATAGCAAGCACTGCCAAAGGAGACATTGCTACCAGCACGAACTTATACATTTCATGTGGGTGGAACCCTAATGCTGTATATCGGTCTTCACCATGGAACGATAGGAATATCTGTCTAAATGAATAAAATGCTGTCATACCAGCTGTGATGACCAACATGCCCCATAAAACATAAGTATGTTCGTTAAACGCTGTTTCAATGATCGCATCTTTTGACCAGAATCCTGCAAGTGGCGGTAGACCAGCAAGTGCAATCGAAGCGATGGTCATGTAGATCCATGTCCCTCTCATCTTCTTTCTTAGTGCACCCATCTTAAAGAGATCTAGCTCATCATGCATTGCATGCATTACGTTACCTCCACCAAGGAAGAGGAGTGCTTTAAAGAATGCGTGTGCCGCAAGGTGGAACAGTGCGATCCAGTACGCACCAAGTCCAGCTGCAGCAAACATATACCCTAACTGTGAAAGTGTAGAGTATGCAATAATTCTTTTCAGATCACGTTCAACCAATGCCATAGAGGCTGCGTAGAATGCAACAAAGGTACCAAGTGATGCAATGAAGAAACTCACTCCTGCCACTTCTTCCATACTGTACAGAGGATTGGATCTAATGACCAGGAAAACCCCTGCTGTTACCATCGTTGCTGCGTGGATCAATGCAGAAACAGGAGTAGGACCTTCCATTGCATCTGTTAGCCATGTGTGAAGTGGGAATTGTGCTGATTTACCCATCGCACCGATAAAGAGTGCGATCGCAGCTGTTACTAACACTGTTTCACCAAGATATGGAAGCTGAGCAAATACTTCATCATACTGAAGAGAACCCGTGTTCCAATAAAGGATAAAAATACCGACTAACATACCAAGGTCAGCGATACGGTTCATAATAAATGCTTCATTTGCTGCCCATGAAGGTGAGATAGAAGGATTGTCTTCTCTTGCCTGGTCCGGCTTATGGTACCAGAAACCAACCAGTAGCCATGAACAAACACCAACACCTTCCCAACCTATAAAGAGACCGGCAAAGTTATCTGACATCACAAGGATCATCATAGAGAATACGAAGGCAGAGAGGTATGAGAAGAATCTGTTGAAACTCTTATCATGGTCCATATAACCAATCGCATAGATATGTACAACCGTAGAAACCAATGTCACCACTGTCATCATCGTTACAGAGATCTGGTCAACCACAAAACCAAACGGTATGTTAAGATCTCCAGCATTGATCCAATCCATCATCGTTACATGTACGACTGTACCTGTCGTGTAAAGATTGTATGCCAATGTTGCCGAAGCAACGAATGCTACACCTATAAGTATTGAACCAACAATACCTACAAATATTTTTCTTTCACTCATACCAAATAAAGCTGCAAAAAGAGAACTTACAAATGGTGCAAAAAGTGCTACATATACTAAATTTTCCATTATTATCCTCTCATACTTGCAAGGTCGTCAAGATCAAGACTTCCCTGTTTTTTATACAATACAATCAAGATACCCAGACCCACTGCCACTTCACTCGCTGCAATCGCAATGATAAAGAATGCAAACATTTGACCTGTCAAATCATTGTAATAATGTGAAATCGCTGCAAATGCTATATTGACTGCATTCAGCATTACTTCTGTTGCGAAGAAAAGCATTAAAAGGTTTCTTCTTCTAAGCACACCGACCAATCCTATAGAGAAGAGTATTGCAGATACGATCAAATAGTGAGAAAGACCTATCATCATTTTTCATCCTTTACTATCATAATTTCATCATCTGCACCTATATCTTCAGTGAGACTCACATCCATTTTCTTACCTGCAAGTATAATTCCTGCGATCATCGCTACAAGCAGCATGAGTGCGGCTACTTCAAACGGTACAAGATACTTTGTAAAGAGTACGATACCGACATCCTGTGCATTACCTACACCTTCATGCATTGGGTAAAGTGCCTGTATGCTTTCGCTGAAGATCGGCGCAGCAAACATCAATACCAGTACCAATGCCGACAAGCCGCCAAGCAAGAAGACCAAGGCATTGCTTGTATTTTTCTCTTTGATATCTCTTGTTGCATCAAAGAACATCATCGCGAATGCATAGAGTGCCATGACAGCCCCGACATACACAACTAGCTGAACCACACCAAGGAAGTCTGCACCCAAAATGAAAAAGAATCCAGAGATAAGTACCATCCCTGCTGCGAGTGAAGTCATCGCATAGAGTATGTTTTTACTCATGACTGTGATCAAGAAAAGTCCTATTATTAAAGCCGAAAATAGGTAAAAGGCTACGATTTCATACATTCTACTCTCCCTAATATGCTAATGGTGTTTTTTTGATATTTTCATCTGCATTTGGAGATATCGCACCAAATCCATCATACTCTTGCTGTAAGTTCAGTTTGTCAAGAGGTGTTAACATATCTTCAAAGAGTGAGAATCCAGCCCTTTGCTCTGCAGCATTCTCATAACGCGGGCCATGTACAATCGCAAGTTCCGGACAAACCTCTGCGCAATACCCGCAGAAGATACAACGACCGAAGTTGATCGTATACTCACTCACTTCTTTACGCTGGTTTTCATCATATTTTGTATCCATTGAGATACAATTTGAAATACATATCTTTTCACAAAGACCACAACCGATACATCTGTAGTTCCCTGATTCAAGCAATCTAAGCATATCATGGATCGCTCTATATCTTGGTGATATCGGCATTTTTTCAAACGGATACTTGACTGTATGCATCTGACCTTTGAAAAGTGCATTGATCATTTCTCTCATTGTAACCCAAAGACCTACGAAAAGCTCACCTTTCACCGTTCTCTTTGCCACTTGTGTGAACTGTCCCATAGCAGATGTAGGAGTTCTTCCTAAATCAAGTGTTTTGTAGTTTTGTGTGCCTACATTTCTGTTTTTAAATTGTTCTAAACTCATAACTGTCCCCTTATACCATCATTACTACAGCAGTAATCAAGATATTGATGACTGCGATTGGCATTAATACTTTCCAACAAAGCCACATAAGCTGGTCTGGTCTGATATGCGGCCATGATGCTCTTACCCATAACATCAAGAAGAAGAAAAATGCAATTTTAAGGATAATAAACAACCATCCGAATGTACCTTCTACATCAAATCCACCTAAGAATACGATCGATGCAATAATTGCAACAGTGATCATGTTTGCATACTCACCGATAAAGAACATACCCCATCTCATACCGGAATACTCTGTTGCATAACCTGAAACAACCTCTGCTTCATGCTCAAGAAGGTCAAATGGTGTTCTGTTCGTCTCAGCAAATCCTGCAATAAGGAAGAGTACAAATGCCACTGGCTGTTGCCAGATCAACCATGAACCGATACCGCCAGATTGTGCTTCATTAAAGTCAACGAATGACAATGAACCCACCAACATGATCGGTGCCAAGATCGAAAGCCCTGTCACAACCTCATAGGATAAAAACTGGATCGCTGTTCTTGCAGATCCTATGATACCCCATTTGTTCGCCTGTGACATACCCGCTAAAAGCGGTCCGTAAAGTCCTGCTGCCATCATACCAAGCACAAACAATACACCAATGTTCAAGTCAGATGCAATAGACGGTACAAATGTACCACCAAGCAAAGGAATAAACTCAGGAATCGTAAAGTCTGGAAAAACCGGTACTGCAGAAAGCGCAATAAATGCTGTTGCTGCCGTAATTACCGGTGCAACCATAAAGATCAGTTTATTTGCATTCTGCGGGATGATATCCTCTTTAGTGAAGAGTTTGATACCATCTGCCGCAATTTGTAGTAACCCATAAGGTCCTACGTGCATCGGTCCAAGACGTCTTTGCATAAAGGCAAGTACTTTTCTTTCTATATATGTACCAAAACCTGCAATGGCTGAAATCACTGCCAAAATAATGATGGCTTTAATGATGACACCTAATGCAGTGACTTCTGGTAAGTTTTCTACGAGTGTTGTTTCCATATTACACCTTTCTGAATGTTACTGTTTGATATCTTGATCCTCCAAAGAGACCATACACATCTTTAGCAGCTTTGAAATCTGGAACTTTTACAATGTCACCTTCGATCTTCTCATCGGCCACTACATCCAGGGTAATACTTCCATTTTCAAACACTACTTCTACTTTCTCTCCCAAACTCTCAGCTTTTGCCGGACTTGCATAGAGTGCGAATGCTTCAAATATCTCATGTGACTTGTCTGTAAAGTCATTAAATTGTCTAGCAGGGTTACATCTGTATGCGATCTCGCCTTCAAGTGCCAAACTCTCCTCAAACTTCTCAACAGTTGGCAATGCCACCTCTTGCGTTGTGACATCCAGTCTATATCCGCGATTATCTACACCGGCGTTCGTATATTCATTTGGTAATGAGTCGAAAGCTACAGCTTTAAATCCTTTTGCTACTGGGA
>JBNLDB010000028.1:0-11727 GCA_050304115.1 Sulfurovum sp.
GGACCCTACGGGTCCAGCTAACGTCCGTGCTAGAGAAGATCGCAGATCTTGGCCTTGAGAATGCGAAGCTCTTCAAGGCTCCAGAGAACATGATGTATGTTCAGAACGCCTCCGCCATTCTCAATACTCAAAACGCACTTCTCCTTCTGTCTCATCCAGTAAAGAGAGTATCGCTTTACCGATGGTACTTTTACCGCTTCCTGATTCTCCCACCAAAGCCAGTGTCTTCCCCTTTGCAATAGAAAATGTTACATCATCTACCGCCTTGACAACCCCTGTTGTTCTTTGAAACAAACCTTTTTTGATCGGGAAATGTACTTTTAACCCTTCTACCTCGATCAAGGGTTCATCACCTTTGTCTACTCTGCTGTATGCTTTTGTAGACCGTGCATCATCCAACAAGCGCCGGGTATAAGCATGTTTCGGATGTGTAAAAAAATCTTTACACAGTGCCTGCTCAACGATCTCTCCTTTTTTCATCACTGCAACCCTGTCAGCCATTTCCGACACTACTGCCATATCATGCGTGATGAACAAAATAGAGAGATCCCTTTGCTTACATATCTTTTTTAATAAGCGAAGTACTTGTGCCTGTATCGTGACATCCAATGCCGTGGTGGGTTCATCTGCTATCAGAAGGTCTGGTTCACAGGCAAGTGCAATCGCGATCATCACTCTTTGTTTCTGTCCACCGGAGAGTTGATGCGGATACCAGTGGTAACGTTCTTCAGGGTCTTTCAATGCCACTTCCCTAAATAGGGAGAGTACCTTCTCTTTGATCTGCTCTTTTTTGAGCCCCAAATGCACCTTGATCACTTCTGCAACTTGCGAACCTACTGTCATCACCGGATTCAACGCGGACATCGGTTCTTGAAAGATCATCGCTATCGATTTGCCTCGTACTGTTTGCATCTGTGACTCTGGCAGGGTAAACAAGGCTCTCTCTTTTAAATAAATCTCTCCTGAACGTACAGCGATGGCTTCAGGAAGCAGCCGCATGATAGCCAATGAGGTTAAAGACTTACCGGACCCGGACTCGCCGACCAAAGCAAAGATCTCTCCATGTTGAATCTCAAAACTGATACGGTCCAATAAGATTTCACTTCCCACACTCAACGAAAGATCGTTTATCGTTAAGATACTGCTCATGCTTTATTCCTAGGGTCCAGTACCGTTTGAATACGGTCTGAAAACAAATTGGCGGCCAAAACCAAAATAAACATGAAGACAAATGCCGAAAAGAGTGACCACCACACCATTGGATCTCTTGCCATCTCCAGTCGCGCCTGATTGATCATATTCCCCCATGAATGCATCGTTGGATCAACCCCTACACCCACATAGGAAAGTACAGCTTCAGCCAGTACCAGGCCTGAAAAGTCCAACACCACAGAGATAAGAATAATATGCATAAGATTAGGCACAATGTGACGACGAATAATCGTAAGCTTGCTCACACCAAATGCTTTGGCTGCCGTTACAAACTCCATTTGGGAGATCTTAAGCGTCTCAGCCCTCAGCAGTCTGCATAAACCTGTCCATGAAGTGACCCCAAGGATCAAAATAAGAAACAACAAACGCAGATCAGAACGTTCAAGGGTGGTTTCAAACCATCCTGGATGGTTACTCATCATCACCTGCATCGAGAGTACCCCCGCTGCGATCAGCAAGACACCAGGGATCGAAGAGAGCGTGGTATAGATATACTGGATCACATCATCTACCCAGCCGCCGAACAACCCCGCACTTACACCCAGGATCACCGCTACAGGTAACATGATCAATGTGGTAAGTATCCCAATAAGGACCCCGGTACGAATGCTCTTGAAACTTTGATAGAGGACATCATTGCCTACTTTATCCGTACCCAATACATGATAAGAGTCACTAAGCAGATAAAGCCAGGTAAATACCATGACCAAGAGTATGAATGTCACATACGCCGTACGCCATGGCAGATCACTCTCTCCTTGCCACGTCTCTTTCCATGCAAGCATAAACCTTGATCTCTCTCTCCACCAGAGATGCAACACTACAAGCGACACACTGACCATCAACCCCACACCCAATGCGAACAAAGACTCTTCTACAACGTTATCTTTGGTGGATACATGCTTTAACGGTAAATGCACCTGTTTGGTCATGCCATTTTCATCTACCACAATGGAACTTGTATACTCGACCGTTGCAAAAGGCGCAGAGTAGGTACGCTCTGTATTTTGAATGTTGTGTTCAAAGAGTAGATCCAGAATGGAGACCATCTCAGACCCATACACCACCTCCTGATTTTTTTGTCCTTCAAGAGGCAGTGCCAAACGCAAATGTACAGAGTCAAGTAGAGTGAACAATAGATAAAACAAAAGTACCGTTGAAGAGGCCATAGCGATACTAGATCTAAAGATCGCATGCCATTGTGCTTTAATTTGAGGTGAACGCGAGATCACCCATGACCACAGCAAAAGTACTAGCATCAATAACCATACCAACATATCTGTCCAGAGTAATACCAGTTTCATGAGAGCTTCACCCGCGGATCAAACAGTGTATAGGAGATGTCTGTCAAGATCAATCCCAGGATATACAGGACCGAACCTAAAAAGACCATCGCTTTGACGATAGCAAAATCTTGTGAATTGATCGCATCGATCGTATAGGAACCAAGTCCGGGAATACCAAAAAAGGATTCCATAATAAGACTTCCCATAAAGAGTGAAGGAATGATCACCACCACCCCTGTCAAAATAGGAAGCATCCCGTTACGAAGTACATGTCCGAACAATACTTTAATTTCAGAGAGTCCTTTGGCCCTTGCAGTACGCACATAATCCTGGTTGATCTGTTCTAAAAAGATACTCCTGTACCAACGTACGCCCGAACCTATCCCCGAGAACACCCCTATCATCACAGGCAAGAGAATGAACTTTATCCCATCCCATCCACTCTCATAGCCAGATATAGGTACCCAATGCCAAAGCTTGGAAAAAAGGACCTGCCCTGCAATGATATAGAAGAGACCGGAGATTGACATGATCATCACTGCGATGATCATCATACTCGTATCCAGCATGGAACCTCTAAAAAGTACCAAAAGCAATGCCAGACTAATATTGGTGATCAGTGCGATCACAAAGGTAGGTAAAGCAATGGAGAGACTGGGGATCATACGCTCTTGGATATCCGATCCTATATCACGGTTACTGTCTGAAAAGCCAAAATCAAAGCTAAAAAGTTTGAGTGACTCTTGTACAAAAAGGGTATCTGATACCTGAGAAAAACCTTCTGCTTTGGTATTGACAAAAAGCGGTTTGTCATACCCTCTCGCCTCTTTCCATGACTGTATGAGAGCAGGCGTGACCTGTTTGGCACCCAACTGTGCTCTTGCCATGTCATCGGGGCTGTTGACCATAAAGAACAACATAAAGGTGATCAGGTTGACCCCTATCAGTATGGGTATCGCATAAAGTATACGTCTAATGATATAGGCTAACATCTACCCTCCTCTTGAATGATCACTCTGTTTTGTCTGTTTCTATAAATACAACGAAGTGAAAATACCATGACCAACAGAAACAGTACCATAATGAACAATGGCGCAACAACAGGCTGATTCCACTTTTTTTGTTTTTCTACCCGCAATGCAGCATCAATACGTTTATAATTCAATGTATTGTTTGCCATGGCATTAGGGACCACATTACGGTACCATGCATGGGACAAAGCCAAAGACTTAGGATGAATACCCCACACCCAGGGTGCATCTTCTCTTGATATGTTTACCATTTTTCGTATAATTTTCATTCTCTCAGGTGTACTCTTCATCGTTTTCATTTTTTCAAAGAGTTTGTCAAACACCGGGTTTTTATAGTTTGCAGAGTTGATCCCCACACCATTGGTATCAATAGAGGCATTCCCCCCATAGAGCAAAAAGAGGAAATTTTCGGGATCCGGGTAATCTGCATTCCAGCCCCATGAGAAAAGTTGTGTCTTCCCTTTACGTACTTTATCCTGGAAACGGTTATAGTCAGTCGCACGTATTACAAGCTGTATGCCCAAACTATCAAACTGTTTACGATACCAATCCATCAAAGCTCTGTCATCAGGACCCGTAGCAGTGGCATCATAGTGAAGTTTTAAAGGCTTTCCTGTTTTCTTTGAAACACCGTTTGGGTATCCTGCTTCTGCCAAGAGCTGCTTGGCAAATGCCAATGACTTGCGTACTCTCTTGCCGTCAACCCAGTCATAGACCACACTATTTGTACCCTCTTCCCCCTCTTCATAGCCAAAAATACCAGGGGGGATCACACCTTGTGCTGCTATCCCTCTTTCATTCATGAAGATAGAGATATACTCTTCCTGATCAATGGCAATACTAATGGCTTGTCTTAATTTTCTGGCTGACTCTGTATATCCACCGACAATAGGATCGACCATATTAAACGCCATGTAGTAAATGGAAGGCTGTACAGACCCTATCAACGATATACCCTTTTCCCTCATCTCTTCACTCAGCCCCATACTGCCCGATGAAGAGATCTGTACCGCTTGGTCAAACGCTTCTGAACTGATCCCTGATGCATCATAATATCCCTGCAAAAACTTGTTCCATAAAGGTATACTTTCTTTTTCCAAGGAATAAATAATTTCATCGATAAAAGGTAAATTCTTCCCTGCATCCTCATGATCTGAACCGGGATAGACCTCATCATGAAAATGTGGGTTTTTCACCAGACGTATCTGTTTATTTGGATTGTTCTCTGCCAGATAATAGGCACCTGTCCCCACAGGATACCAATTGAGCGTCAGATTTTTAGCCACTAAACCCTGCTGCTGGTAAAAGATATCGGCCTCCCAAGGAATAGGTGCAAAAAAATTCATCGTCAACCAATAGAGGAACTGAGGGTATTTTCCCTTTATCTCTATGACTAAGGTGTGATCATCCAAAACCTTTACACCTGGAATATTGTACTCACGCAGATCAAGTACTTCCCCCTTTGCTTTCTTCTCTTTTGCTATCTTTGTAATGGTACGCGAATAGGATTGTAACCCCACAATATAGGTTTGCATCGTGTCCAGAACGGGAGAATGGTTCTGCCTTACACCCATACGTTTTATGGCATAGGCATAATCTGCTGCGAGCAAATGACGTGTACCCTTCTTCGGGAAATCATCCAATGTCTCTATCTTTTCAAGATCCTCTTGGCTCAATGCCGCGTAAAGCAGGTGCCCTTTTTCATTTTTCGCAAATGCAGGATGGTTTTGATACATGACATCTTTTCTAAGGTCCAGACGGTATTCGCTGAATGCGACACGCTTATCATTTTCATCCACTTCCTCTCTCTCTTTATTCAAATACCGTATCGTTGGCATTTGTATAAGTGTCAATGGTTCAAGCGTATAAGGTCTTTGAAGATAATTATACTGTAACGGAGGTTCATAGATTTGACCGATGAATGCCCACTCATTGGCATTATAGGAGACAACCGGGTCCAATCTTTTAGGAGGGAGTGAAAAAGAGCTAAAAAGCGTATTGGATGCACTCTTTTCCTTGCTATGGGGATTATTCCAAACATCTGCCTGGAGAAATGATACCATCATCAATACAAAGATCTGTATCCTAACCATCTGCATCTATTTTTATCTTCCCTTGTCATAAACTTCTTCTAAATTATATCAGAGCTAAAATAGTAGCATACTTTAATCATTTTAGGATAATTCGGACTAATCGAGCCTCAAAAAGATAAATAATATTGATCTACAAGGTATCTGTTTTTGGTGTGTTAACTATAAATATAAAACGTCAAAAATAAGTTATAATGATATATATCATTAATTTTACTGATTTTAATTCTCTTTTAAAAATTTATCTCCTACAATGAGTAATATACCATTTATAAAAGGACGAAGATGGCACGATTGGTAGTAATGGGTGGTGGTGTCTCAGGACACACTGCTGCAACATTTGCAAAAAAATGGCTGGGCAAAGAGCATGAAGTGGTGGTAGTGACACCAAACTCTCAATGGAACTGGATTCCATCCAATATTTGGGTAGGTGTAGGAGAGATGACAAAAGATGATGTTGTCTTCCCCCTCGCACCGGTCTACAAAAAAGCAGGGATCGACTATAGACAAGCCTTAGCGGTCTCCATCCATCCAAACGGAAAATCTGACAGTGATGCTCCCTACATCATCATAGAGTCGACAAAAGAGGAGACAAAAGGCCAAAGAGAAGAGTTGACCTATGATTATCTTATCAATGCCACCGGACCTAAACTGAACTTTGATGCAACACCGGGTTTGGGTAACGGTAAAGGTGGTTTAGGAGAGCATACGGTTTCTGTCTGTACGGCAGACCATGCAGTACATGCAAATGAAGCATTGGAAAAAGTGTTTGAAAAAGCAAAAGCAGGGGAAAGACAAAAACTGCTGATAGGTACGGGGCATGGTACATGTACCTGTCAAGGGGCAGCCTTTGAGTACATTTTTAACATTGAACATGAAGCAAGAAAAGCGGGCATCCGTGATATGCTGGATATCAAATGGATCTCAAACGAATCATTCCTTGGTGACTTTGGGATGGGTGGTCTGCATATGAAAGTAGGAGGGTATACTGTCAGTTCCAAACTGTTTGCGGAATCACTTTATGCGGAAAGAAATGTTCCATGGATCATCGGAGCCCATGTGAACAAAATAGAAGCGGGTAAGCTCCATTATGAACTTTTGGATGGATCTATGGGCGAGGAAGAGTTTGACTTCTCTATGCTGATCCCGCCATTTTCAGGTGTGGGTCTCAAAGCCTATGACAAAGATGGTTCAGACATGACCGATACACTCTTTGCACCGAACGGTTTTATGAAAGTCGATGCAAAGTATGATGCAGGTACCTATGAGAACTGGAAAGCATCTGACTGGCCAAGAACCTACCAAAACCCGTCATTTGGTAATATCTTTGCATGCGGTATCGCATTTGCACCGCCACACCTGATCTCTAAGCCGATGAGTTCTCCAAACGGCACACCGATTAACCCTACTCCGCCAAGAACAGGTATGCCGGCAGGGATCATTGGAAAAGCCGTTGCCCACTCTGTATGCGATATGATCAAGAATGGAGACAAAGCACATCTTCATGAAGCTTCTATGGCTGAAATGGGTGCTGCCTGTGTTGCAAGTGCCGGCAAAGGTCTCTTTGATGGTCAGGCTGCAGCCATGACAGTCTACCCTGTGGTACCGGATTTTGAAAAGTATCCGGGTACAGGCCGTGATACCGACTATACTTTTGGAGAGATCGGTCTTGCAGGTCACTGGATCAAACATATACTACACCATATGTTCATCTACAAAGCGAAACTCAGACCGGGTTGGACATTGATCCCTGAGTAAACAAGTCTCAACTAAACGTGAAAAATACTATAAAAAAAGGAGTTAACATGAAAGAAGAAGAGGTGAATTTTCAAAATGAACAATTTAATTTAACCATGATCCCGGGAAAATTTGCAAGAGCTATGCGGACCTGTAAGATCTGGCAATTCATTCGGTTTATTGTGATTAACATTAAAATGTTGATCGTTGTACGTAAAAGCCACTAAAATATCTGTCTATTTTGGTGAATATTAAAGTGATAGATAAAAAGTACGGAATGTATTATATGTAGTTTTTTGCAAGAGCATATCTCTTGCAAAAAATACCAAGGATGAACCTTGGAAAAAGTAGTCGAAAAGTATCTCCAAAGAGAAGCTTTGGAAAAAGATCGACTATCTTTTTGAGAACTGTGGAGATCTTCTCGCTTTTTTCTTACCTGGTTTCTTTCTTTCAACGACTCTTGAGTCTCTAGTAAGAAGTCCCATTGGCTTAAGGATCGCTCTGAAAGATGGTTCAAACTCTACAAGTGCTTTAGTGATACCATGCTTCAATGCATCCGCTTGAGCAGCATAACCACCACCAAGTGTCGTAGCTCTGATGTTCATAGACTCAAGTTGTTTTGTTGCTTCAAGTGGAAGTCTCACTTTCATCTTCAATGTTTCGTGTCCACCTAACCATTGGTCAAGTGTTTTACCGTTGATAAGCATTTCACCGTTACCTGGAGTCAACCAAACTTTAGCGATCGCTGCTTTTCTTTTTCCTGTTGCGTACATAGTTGCCATGCTTACGCTCCCTTATTGATTTGAGCAGTGTGTGGGTGTTCAGCACCTGCATATACTTTAAGCTTTTTCAGCATTGTTCTACCAAGAGTCGTCTTTGGAAGCATACCTCTCACAGCAAGCTTGTAAAGTTTCTCTGTATGGTTTTCTAACATATCATCAAGTTTTTTACTTTTAGTAGAACCGAAGTAACCACTGTGAGTAAAATACTCTTTCTCTTGAAGTTTAACCCCTGAGAACTTTGCTTTTTCAGCATTGATGATAACTACGTAATCACCACAATCTACATTTGGTGTAAATGATGGCTTATGTTTACCTCTAAGAATCGCCGCTACGTCAGTTAAGATACGACCAAAAGTTTTACCTTCAGCATCGATCAAAACCCAGTCACGTTGTACTTCAGAAGGTTTAAGAACTGATGTCAATTTCATGAATTTTCCTTGTTTAAATAGAACTATCTGCGCTGCAAATGTTCTTTTGTGGACGGATTGTACCCACATAAACTTAAAATTTATTTAAATTAAGTTTAATTTAAGACTTTTATATCAATTTCTTTTTCCAAGAGATAAAGGATCATTCCCTCTGTTCTCTTTTCTGTGATCTTCCCTATAGCCTTTTGGTAATATCTTACCTGCTTCTCATGTTTCAAAGCATACTTTTTTGAACTTTTATAATCTATCACCAGACAGTGATCCTCATACTCCAGCAAAAGATCGATCTGTTTCAATTCCCCCTCAAAACTGAGAGACTGCTCTTTTCTGATCTTGGCACCATCGAGTAACTGTTGGAATGCTTCATGGCCTATAAGCTGCTTGATACGCATCTCTATCTGTCCCATACTGGTATCAGACAACTGCTGCCCGTAACGATTTTTTAATGAGAGTATGGCGAACCCTAGACTCTCTTCATCAAACTCACCTAACATCTCTAAAGTATAATGCAACGCTGTACCAAACAAGATAGCCTCATAATCTTTCTCTTCCTCCTCCTCAGTAGAGAGCACCTCTTGTGTACCGTAGTTCGTGATATCTATAGATGTATCTTCGTGCTTTGTAAATGTCTCACGATTTGATGTTTCATACACCTTCAATGTACCAATGCACATTGTCTGCATGCCTATCTCATCAAAAACAGAGTCTTTAGGCTTTCGAATAACGATCAACCCTTCTACTGCGCGGGTTAATGCCACATAGAGTACATTTTTACTGTCTTTTAATGCAGAAGCTTTTCTTTCTTCCATGATCTGCGCATACGTCTCATCAAAGTTTTCTCTGCCTTTGGTTCGGTAAAGAATTTTATCGATGTAAAGGTTGTCATTGTAATGGTAGATCAAGGCCGACTTGTCAGAATTTTTACGTGTCAATTTGTCCAGAAGTATGACATACTCGAACTCCAAACCTTTTGATCCATGTACTGTCATGATCTTTGCACCGTGTACAGAGTTAGATGCCACTGCTATACTCGAACTTTTAAACTCTTCTACAAATGTGGGTATATCTGAAAAAGCAGAAGCAAATTCCAACAGTTTTAAAATATTCATATCCTCATCAAAATACCCAAACTCGCGTACAAGCCTGTCAGTCACCTGTAAAGGAGACATAAAGGCAGAGAACCAGGAAACATCTACCTCTTCCAAAGTTTTACCTACCTTGAGCAGCATTGCCTGAGCATCTATTTTCTCACCAAAGAACAGATACTCGCACATGGCAACCAAAGCAGCAATTTTAGGCATGTTTTTTAATGAAGAGGATGTTTTTAAAAGTGTCTCTATCCCTTCATGTTCACACGCTTCCTGTAAACTCTGTCCATCTTTGTTCGTATGTACCAAAAATGCGATCTCATCTATATCCACACCCATCTGCAAAAGTTTTTTAGCCTGTGTCACAGCAGCATCTATAAGTTCTTCAGACTCCAGCACTTCTACATACCCTTCAGATGCTCCGGGTCTGCTTTTTTGAGCCGTGTATCCTTCCATGGTGGTCTCAAACCAACGGTTGACCTGTTCTACAACATTTCTGGAGCTTCTGTAATTGGTGTCCATAGGCAGTATCTCTACGCCATAGTTTTGGGCCACTTTGTCAAACAACTCTTCTACTCCGCCACGAAAACGGTAAAGCGACTGTTTGGTATCCCCCACATAAAAAAAGCTCTTAAATTCGCTCTGTCCATGCCCTGCAAATATCTCATCAATGAGTGGCTTCAGCAGTAAGAACTGCAGTGTAGAAGTATCTTGAAACTCATCAAGCAATATATGTTTGAACTTGGAGTCTATCTTGAAATAGAGAAACTCTTTACTGAGGCTTTCATGCAAGAGTCTGTAGGTAAAATAGGTCAGATCATCAAAACTCAAAACACCTGAAGACTTTGCATTGGTGATCGTCGCATTTTTATAGTAGTCATAGATCTTGAAGAGGTTGTCTAAAACGATCGCCTCTTTTACTTGTGTCCAGAGTGCTAACTCTTTTTTGAGAAATGCATAGAGCCCCTCTATCTCATCATTGGCCACTTTTTTAAACCAGGAATGTTCTCTCAATGTCTCTTTTTCAAAAAGAGATTTACCAAACAGCTCTTTAATGCTTTTTGTGTCAAACTGGTTCATACAGCGTGCCGGAGCTCCTGCATCTGAAAGTGCTTTGATGAGCTTGGCTCTTAAGACTTCACAGGCCTCTTCCTGTCTGACCAAAGCAAGATCTCCCTCTTCTTGCTGAGGCAGTAAAGGATCCACCTTATAAAAGTTCTGCATCAGGTCAAAGATCTTTCCAAACCTTTTATCTTCGATATCCATAGCCAACTTCACTAAATTCGAAAGTAACCCTTCAGCCTGTACTTCATCGAGGAAATGTTTTTCCAGTGCATCTTCACCCTGCTCTTTGGTAACGAAGTCCGGTTCAAGTCCTATCTCCAAAGAGGCCGAGCGCAGGATGGAAGAGAAAAAACTGTCAAGCGTCACGATGTAAGCACTGCTGGCCAGGAACCGTGCCAATACCTCAGGCTGTTTGCGTAAAAGTTCTTTACGTGAGAGTCCGGTCTGCAGACAGATCGCATCCGTGAACGCTGCATTGCGTTCATCAGCCAAACTACGTAAAGAATCCACTACCCTCTGACGCATCTCTGCTGCTGCTTTGTTGGTAAAGGTGGCTGCCAAAATAGCATTCGGAGATTCTCCCATAAAAAGCAGAGAGATGTACCGTACGGAGAGTGCGAATGTCTTACCCGACCCTGCTGAGGCAGAGTAAGCCAGAAATGGTTTGAAACTCATAAATACTCTCCTCTCTCGCACATCAAAGCAAATTCACAATACTTACATTTTTGCAGATCCTCACACTTTTCAGCCTTGAAAGTGTTTGTCTGCTTCAGATCAATGATATGTTGTGCCAGGAGTTCATTTTTCTCTTCAAGGGCTGTGATCTCTTCTATAGAACCTCCTTCAAGGATCTTAACGAATGCCAAATTGATATTTTGGTATTTACCTAATAGCATTTGGTGGTAGATACTCATTTGAAAATCTGTAAGGTTCTCCAGGTTCTTGGTTCTGTTGGCCTCTTTGATGGAGCCGCTTTTGTAGTCAAGTACCAGTGTATCCGTAGCATTC
>JBNLDB010000029.1:0-11528 GCA_050304115.1 Sulfurovum sp.
TAAAAGTATAATAGCATGTAATTGTGAAAATATTGTGAAGTGTATAAAAGAAGAAGCAGAAGGTTCACAACTGCTTCAAGAAGTTACATTTGGGTTTAACACTTTGGAACGTGCGATCCGCCTTCACCATACTCGTACGTAAATTCATACAGATGTTTCCACCATGATTGTTTAATTTTCTTTAAAGGTAATTTGGGACAAATTCTTTTCATTTCTGCTGGAAATTCACCATCATCATATATCTCTTCCCACTCATCCTGGTTATGGTGTCTTGCAAATCTCACCCCTGAGAATCCACAGTATTTTCTTACCTTCTTTTTGTAAATTTTTTGACCTGTTTTGACACTCGCTGATGCGACTGTAGGCGTACTAACCATTGCAAATGCAACAAGACTGAGTACAGTGACTATTCTTTTCATTTCATTCTTCCTTTAATTTATAATATAACCTTATCCAAAGTTATTGTAACTACTTCATCTTATTAAAAACCTTAAATTTACCCCAATAGATATATAAAGCTTGATCAATGTGTTACTACTTCAATTTATTAAACACCTTATACTTATCCCAATAAATATCCAAAGCTTCATCAATTTCACTGTCACTCAACTTGGTTTTCTCTTTAATACCATACGTGTCTATAAAGAGTTCGGACATCACAGAGATCTCTTTTAAAGGGTATTTCAAATAGTGTTTCAGTCCTGCTTTTACATTTTCTTCACCACTATAGACAAGCAGGTAACGCATAAACATACGCTGCAATGATGTAGGTAACTCTTTATGACACTCAACACAATGACGTTCATATGCATCCTGTGCGTACAACCCTGATACCAAAACGAAACATAGAATAATAGACTTTACCATCGTAACACCATTTTTGTACCCTCTCCTTCTTTTGAGTCTACCTCTATAGAGATATGGTATTCATCCAGTATTTTTTTAACGATACTCAAACCGATACCAAAACCGCCTTCACTCTTATTAAATCTCATATAGCGATCAAAAATAAAAGGTATTTTTTCTTCATTCATACCTATACCTGTATCCCAGATGACCAACATTCCTTCTCTTGAGCGTATACCTATGGTACCGTTACGTTTGTTATATTTGATCGCATTGGATATCAGGTTATCTATCACTCTGGTCAATTTTCGTCTATCCATCATGATCGTTGACTCTTCCAGATCCAGATCATAGGCTATATGTTTTGATTGTGCAAGAACAGAGAAGTACTCTACCCTGTTATAGATCAGATCTTTGATCTCTATTGCTTCCTCATGGTTCTCTTTATCTTCTTCCAACATCAGATAGGTGAGATCTTTGTAGAGAACAGAAACCGTTTTGGCTGCAATGTTGATGCGTGCCAGTTTTGTCTTATTTTTCTCTACCATCACATCGGTATCCATCATCTCTATGTTTGCCAGTATCGCAGAGAGCGGTGTATTGAGCTCATGTGTCGTATCTTTGATAAACCTGTCCAAGAGTACGATGGAATCCCTCATCGGCTTTAAAAACAGTTTGGCAAAATAGAGTCCGAAGAGCATAAAAAAGATAAAGAGCGCCATACCGTACGTGATGATATTTTTCCATATCTCACCTCTCCATGCACCACTGTCTTCTACTTCGATGATAAGGTATTTGGCTCCCAAATAAAATTCATCCAGCATTTTCACCAGATGTATATGATGATGGGTAATATAGATCTCTTCCGCATCAAACCGAGTATTTTCATCTTCCAGTAATGAAAATATTTTCATATGTTCCAAGTCATAGATAGCTGATCTGAAACGGGGATCTCGAGGGTATTCTGTTCTTTCAGGAAAAAAATGATGCAGCACTTTCAGTCTTTTTGTTTGAATATAGGCATATTTGGTCAGCATCGCCCTCTGATCAGAAAGCATCAGTTTTTCCTGACTTTGATAATAAAACAGTGATAGCAGTGTGATCAAAAATGTGACCATGGCTACATAGAGTGTCAAAAATCTTAAAAGAGATTTTTTCTCACTTCTCAGCAATGAATTTGTAGCCTTGTTTTTTAATACTGACAATTCTTTCCTTACCTATTATTTTGCGAAGATTTTTAATATACGTACGAAGTGCCGTATCACTAGGTTCTTCATCGAAATCCCATAAATGTTTATAGATACGTTCATGGACAATGACCTCATCCTCATTTTTCATAAAGAGTTTCAGAAGCATCGCCTCTTTATGTCCCAAAGATACCGTTTTACCTTGAATGATCAATTCATTATTTTTAATGTCATAAGAAATATCTTTTGTAATCTTGATCAACTCTTTAGATTCATGGTAAAAAGCACGTTTAAGCAGTGTCTCTACACGTATCTGCAGTTCCTTGAGCGCAAAAGGTTTACGTATATAGTCATCACAGCCGCTGTCAAATCCTTTTTCCAGATCATCCACCGAATCTAAAGAAGTGATAAAAATAGCCGGTGCCACCACATCACTCTCCCTGGCTTCTTTTAAAAGATCAAACCCATTGATACCTGGTGTATTGACATCCAAAAGAAGCAGGTCATACTTACTCTCATACAGTTTTTCCTGTGCCTCATGTCCATCATAGACACTGACTACATCATGGCCCTTCTCTTCCAAGAACTCTGTGACCGTTTCATTCAGGTTGGCATCATCTTCCAGCAATAATATTTTACTCATCTAGAGGTACTGCCTTACCCAGTTTTGTAGTCTTCCGGCATCTAAAGCACCACTGAGTCTGTTCACTTCCTTGCCATTTTTAAATACGATGAGCGTAGGTATGCTCTGTATACCGTACTGTGCACCCAGAGTCTGTTGTTCATCGGTATTGACCTTCAGAAACTGTGCCTGAAGCGGCATTGCCAGCGCGACTTTTTCAAAAGCGGGAGCCATCTGCAGACAGGGGCCACACCAAGGGGCCCAAAAGTCAACCACGACCGGGACATCAGAATTTGCTATAAAGGTACCCATCTTATCTGCATCGACTGATATAGGCTTACTTTCAAGCAGAGATCTTTTACACTCCCCACAGTTTGCTTTACTATAAGACTCTTTCTTAGGTATACGGTTCACTTTCAGACAATGTGGACATACAACATTAACATTCATAAGAAAAACTCCCTATTTAGATGAATTTTTAATTTCTTAGGTATTATAGCAAATAAAATAAATATAAATTAAACAGGCACATTGCTCAATACGCATTGTAGTTTTGGTGAAATGAAAGGATAGTTAATGCAACGAGAACTTATAGTCGGTGGCGGATGTTTTTGGTGTACAGAAGCCGTATTTGAATTACTTAAAGGGGTAAGTGATGTGGAGAGCGGGTATGCTAACGGGCATACACCCAATCCCACCTACAGAGATATCTGTACGGGCGACACAGGATATGCAGAAGTGATCAAAATCACATATGATGACAGCGTCATTACCGCAGATACACTACTGGAGATCTTTTTTGTGATACATGACCCTACCACACTCAACCGTCAAGGTGCGGACAGAGGTACTCAGTACAGATCGACCATCCTCTATACCGATGAAGAGATAAAAGAGGCGGCACTGGCAGCATTGGAAGCGGCACAAGCAGACTATAAAGACCCTATTGTCACGATCATTGAACCTTTAGAGTCTTATTATACAGCCGAAGCCTACCATCAGGACTACTACCGTCAAAACACTATGCAGGGGTATTGTATGGCTGTGATCCCACCAAAACTGGCAAAACTCAAAGAGAAGTTCAGTAAAGAGATGGCTTAGTTACTTGCCACTGAGAGGGTTGTCGCTTCTCTTTTTGACCTTCCTCTCCTGTTCTTCACTGATATTCGGCGTAGAGAACTCTACTTTTCCGGCGATAATGCATCCTTTGCATCCCGGTTCGCAATGATGATGCAGTTTTAAGCACCACTCCTTATCATCACCTTTTGTTCCCATGAATTGACATCCCCAACCACTGCTCATTGGACTCTCCTAATATCGTATCTCAAAACCATCGGTTCTAAATTCCGCATCATGAATGATCTCGTAGCGTATATCTTCTACAGAGCTCGATGGTGACCCCTCTTTTAAGATATACATAAACGTGTCGAAATCATCATCAAATACTTCAGCCACGACTTCAACTGTACCATCGTCAAGGTTCTGTATATACCCCTTATACTGCTGCTTCATCATAGCCTGAGAGACAAATTTTCGATAAAACACACCCTGTACTTTACCAAAAATAATAAATCTATACCACTCCATATTCGTCCTTCAGGCCTTGTAAAAATTCTATAATGCGCTGTTGGAACAAAGTCTCATCTTCACTGTCCATACATTCATGCAGTTGCATCAGAAGCCCCATATCTATCTTTGATGTGAAGCGGGGAAACTCTCTGGTCTCGTTCTCAACCAACATAATAAGATGCTCAAAATCCAATCCATTATTAGTAATGATCTTTGTATGGTACTCATTGACCGTATCGATGAGAAGTTCTGCTCTTTCCTGATTCTCGCTGTAAATACTATGTGCGATCTCTTTGAGTTTTTGTTTCTCACATTCACAGATCTCACCATTTGATGAAACCATAAGGGTCAGTATCTTTGCTCTGTATTCCAAAGAACTATGATGGTATACAAGTAATTCTCTAAACATTTTCATGATATTACGTTTTAAAAATTTAAACACAATACTGCCCTTCTGATTTATTAACACTATTTTAACAAAATAATACTATAGTTTTATCACTATTTACAAAAGAGGCTGTCTCAATGGGCAATATCGATTTAATTATTATCTTAACAACCGCTTTTTTAGGAAGCGTTGGACATTGTATTGGAATGTGTGGCGGGATCGTTGTTGCATACTCTTCTACAAAAATAGATCAAAAAACCAGTTATCTGCAACAGACTTCTGCACACTTGGCCTACAACTTTGGACGTGTTACAACCTATGCTGTTTTGGGTGCTGTATTTGGTTATGTGGGGCAAGTGGTCGCCTTTACACCTACCACCAAAGGGATACTGTTTCTCATCACCGGGATACTGATGATACTCGCAGGCCTTTCTCTGATAGGAAATCTCAAATTTCTGAATTCTGCTGAATGGTCCGTCTCCAAATATGCCTGGTATCAAAACAGCTTCAGAAAGCTGATGTCTGACAAATCCTATCTAAGCTTTTATCTTTTAGGTTTGCTCAATGGTATCATCCCTTGTGGGCTTGTCTACTCTTTTGCTATTTTTGCGGCAAGTACGGCTGACCCTCTTTCCGGTGCATTGGTAATGGCAACCTTCGGACTGGCAACCATTCCCGCACTTTTCTTTTTAGGCTTCCTTACAAAGATCCTACAAAAAGGATCCCTCCGCGGTACCATGATGAAGTTGGCTTCTGTTCTAGTCATTCTCTATGGAGGTATCACTCTGTATAAAGGCTACAATTTCATCGCACATCCGCAAATGATGAAGGAGAGAATGGAAAAAATGCATGAAGGAAGTACCAATGGCACATTGACAGGACAATTTAACGGTATGAAATGTGCGCCCGGGAAATGCGGTTAAATATTATTCCGACTCTAAGACTATTTCACAGGCAGTTAAACCTTTTTTGAAACATTGACTGTACTGTTGTGCGATCTTGACACGCTCTTTGGTAGTAGGATGTGAAGATAGATAATCCAAAACATCTTGATCACTCTCTTTGCTATTTTGATCCTTTTTACTTGATCTCTCCATATAAGACATCATACGATTCATAATATCTGAAAATGCCATCGGATCGATCCTCGCACGAAGCATCTTTTCAAATGCATAGCGGTCTGCTTCAGCTTCATGACCACGCGAATAGCTGCTGCTTACAAGTAATGAACCCAACCCTACCCCCATATCTGCCAATCCATTACTGTCGCCCACTATCATCATTGTAGCCACAGTGATAAATGTACTCTCTATCACCGTCTCTAATGTATGACGATGGATCACATGTCCCATCTCATGCAGTAACACAGAATCAATTTCATCTTGGTTCTGTGACAGCGCTACAAATTTATCTGTTAAGATAATATCTCCTGAAGGCAAAGCCAATGCATTAGGGATGCTTACATTCCCATCACGCCATAAACGAAAATGCACTCTGTAATGTATCTCCTGGTCTTCACTTAATGGAACCAATGTGGATTTAAAATGGTGGCGTATCTCTTCCTTTTTATCTTGAGAGACCTCACTCTTTTCAAATAGATACTTGTCAAGAAACTCCAAAGTATGTGCAGCAATAAGTTCATTGGTCTCATGTGGCAATAGATGGGCGATCTTTGTACTGCTCCACGGCACACCCCATTTAAAAAATCCAAATGCAGTAAAGAGTGTGATCACGAGTGCTACGAACACCCATCTTATCCTTGATTCGAGCGTATGTATAAAGCCATTGCTTAACAAATATTTTTTAAATGTATGATCTATAAAATCATTCTCTTTTGTAGCGAAGATGGAGCCATCTTCAAGTGTGATCTTTCGTTCTGTATTGCCCAGTCTATTGCCTACATTTAATGCAGATAAGCTACCTTCGTATACAGCACCGTTTACTACCTTGATCACATACCTATTTTCAGATGTTGCAGCAAGTGTCGCATCCATAGATGCTGCACTTCCTTGTGCATACCACTTGCCTTGTATCATATCTCTAAAAACTCAGTCCCACATCTACATCAAAGGCATCACCTATCTGTTCTCCCAATGATGACGATTCATTTTGTTTTTGTGTCATATATTGATCAAATCCTCCATCAGCATACACATGTGTATTTTCCAACATGACCCTTGCTACCCTTACCTTGGCCCATGGCATAGCAAGACCCAATGTTGCGATAACAGCCAAAAAGTTTGTGATCATAATCCATGCAAACTGCTTGGCTTTGAGTGTTGAACCAAAAGTGATATCCTCATCCAAAGTGGTGTTTTTATAGACATAGGTACGTTGTCTTGTCATAGCATATGCCATTATGAACATGGAGGCAAGTATCATCCCCAAGTAAGCCAATCCCAGAATAGGCATGATAGCGGCCATCTGTGTCTGCATCATTTGGGGATCTTTTGCTGCTTCCTGGAGGGAAACCAGTGTTTCAAGTCCTACTGTTGCATAGACCAATGCACCTATGATCAATGCTGTGGAAAACATGGTCAATAGCGCTATACCTATCGTTTTTACCATAATGTTCATAAACTCTTTTGTCTTAATATTTGTTTGAAATATACCTTGTCCATAACGTGAAAGGTTGATGAAATATTCAGTATTTTTCTTTTTGATAAAAGAAACGGCAAACACGATAAAAGTTAAAAATAGAATAAATGAGATCAGAGATGTCAATCCCACACCTATTATAGGCATCAATACTTCCACACCTATCACCAATACAACATATCCGATCATTAACAGCGCAGGATAGACAAAGAAATTCATATAGGAGTCACGAAGTTTACCTACAAAACCAAAATGCACATTCGAAAAACTTGTCATACGCATATTGAACATCATACTTCTCCATATGATCCAAGGTATCGCTATAAATAAAGCACCGATCAAAATAACATTACCGATAGGTGAAAGCTGCTGGATCACCACATATGCAACAAAAAGGCTCATTGCGACCAAAAAACCTATAAAAAGCTGTTTTCCTGTTGCATGATACTCAAAGTTTCTACCATCGAGTATAGAATTCGCATAAAAATAACGACGGTTACGTACTTTTGCCCATGGATAATAAAATCCCAATGTCACTATCGTCAAGAGTACATTCACGATCCATATTTTGAAATACTCCCTACCGCTTCCTTCAAATTTTAATGATTTCATCATTCATCCTCCCAAAAAATTTTCATAAGTTTATCATATATTAAGTTATAATTTAAGTTTTATATATTGAAAAGATCAAATATATCTATCAAATCATGATGAAACCTGATGATCACATCATTATTTCGCTATAATCTCGTCATGAATCACATCAAAACCTACGCCTATAACCATACCCCGCTCAAGTTTGACTTTAAACAGACCGTTGAACGTTTTTTTGTAGAAGAGATACCACTTTACACGTTTAGCGGTACAGGAAATTACCTCATACTCAAAATCAAGAAAACCGATATGAGTACATGGAAACTGGTGACGGTGCTTGCTAAGGCAACCGGTCTTCAGGAACGTGACATCGGTTATGCAGGACTTAAAGATAAAAATGCCACCACCATACAGTACATTTCACTTCCCAAAAAGTACGAAAAAGAATTGAACAAAAACCTTACGACAGAGAAGATAGAGATCCTTGAACGTACCTACAACAAAGCACCTATTAAGATAGGACACCTCAAAGGCAACCGTTTCTCCATTGTCTTGCATGATCTTGCTGAAAACGAAGCTAAATTTTTCAATACCACAGCAAAAAAAATGCAAGTGGATGGCATACCCAACTATTATGGGTACCAGCGTTTCGGTGAAGACAGCCGTTCCTATCTACAGGGCAAAGAGATAGCCCATTCAGGGAAACGGCTGAAAGGGAGTAAGGAAAAACTGCTTGTCTCCGCTTACCAGAGCTACCTCTACAACCAATGGTTGGCTTCAAGAGTAAAGCTCTCTGCCATCATCAGAGACCATAAAGTAGAAGCAGCAGCAAAAAAGCTCCAATATCCACTGGAACTTGTTAAAGTTTTGGCCAAGCAGCCTCAATTTTTCAAACTCTTTATCGGTGATGTTATCATGCCTTATCCTTATGGAAAAAGTGATTACGTGAAAGAGATGCAGCAGAGTGCCCAAGCCTTCGAACAAAAGAAGATCTCTCCTACCGGACTGCTATGTGGAGCCAATGCCCTAAGAGCCAAAAGTGATGCCTACCATTTGGAAGAGGCCTATGATGATACGGAACTGAACACGCTAAAAGGTGATAGACGTTTCGCATGGATCTGGCCTAAAGATGTAGAAACAGTGTATGATAATAACATGCAAAAACTCACGGTCAATTTTTATCTGCCTAAAGGTTCGTATGCAACTACCTTTTTGGAAGAGATCGGGAAGTTTTCCTTGAAAGAAAGCCCATAAATATAGCTGATAAAAAATTCACCTCTGTTTTTAGGAAGTTTTGTACCTATATGTACATTATTTATACAATGCTGCCTAGAAAATCCTTTCAATAAAAGCTATAATATATCATCTCATAAATAAGGAAATATGGATGCATTTTACATTTGGTGATTACACGATAAGAACACATGAACTCGATCAGAAACTCTCTGTCCAGGTCACATCTGAATTAGGAGAGGTAGTTTTGAACGATGATGATCAACGTGCAAGCAGCTTTCCTAACGAAGTCTGTTTTCAGATCAAAGATCCTACGAAAAAACCTGACGCCAAAGGGTTGAAAAAATTTATCTTTGGTGACTATACATTTATTTTGGGTATCAACTACGCAGGTGAACTTTTTCTTTTCCACAGCGTAAAATTGACTATCAAGAAAAAACGTATCGATGGTAAAAATACACTCACCTTGGCATTTTTAAATGATGTAAAAGCCTAATAAGTGGCGTATCTCCTGATAGATACTGTTTCACAGGAGATTATTTCCTGCCCTTCCCGCGTTTTTTATCTTTCTTATCCGATTTTGGTTTAGCTGCATCAAATGCTTTAAACCCGTCACGTTTGGTTGTTTTACGTTTTTTGCTTTTAGGTGCAGTCGCTGTTTTTGTTTTCTTTTTACCAAAGGCCCCGTCAGTCTTTTTGTGTTCGTTGGGATTTTTACGTGCACCTTTTTGTTTAGGTATATCTTTCGGAGCATACCCTTCCAGCTTCTCCTGGGGAATGCGCTTCCCCATAAGACGTTCTACCTCTTTTAGTGCTACCGTTTCCAAAGGTGTGATGAGCGTAATGGCCAATCCTTTTGTCCCTGCCCTTCCCGTACGTCCTATACGGTGTATGTAGTCACCTGTGACGTGAGGAATATCATAGTTCATGACAACACCTAAGGCCGGGATATCCAGCCCTCGTGCTGCAATGTCCGTCGCAACAAGTACACGTACTTTTCCCTCTTTGAAACCTTCAAGTGCTCTGGATCTCTCTCCGGAACTTTTCCCTCCGTGGATGACCGCTGTTTTAAGCCCTGAGAGATTGAGTTCTTGGCTTACTTCATCGGCCACCTCTTTTTTACGCGTGAAGACAAGTACCTGCTTATAATTACGTGAACCAATCAGATAGGAGAGTAACTCTGTTTTCTTCTCTTTCTCTACAGGATAGACGATCTGTTCTACCGTATGGGCAGAAGTTCCCATACTGTCCACTTCGATAAGTTTTGGTTTTTGGAGTATCTGTTCTGCAAGTCTTTTGACAGCCCCTGACAGTGTTGCCGAGATCAGCACATTCTGCCTTTTATCCGGGAGGTGCTGAAGTATCTTACTGACTTCATGTACAAAGCCCATATCCAGGATCGTATCTGCTTCATCTAACACCAGGTAGTCAACACTTTCAAGGTTAATATTTTTTTGCCCTATATGCTCCAGCAGACGTCCGCTTGTAGCAACGATAATATCTGCACCGGCTTTCAGTCTGTTCGCCTGTGAGGTTAAATTCGCTCCGCCATAGAGTACTATACTTTTTAAAGGGAGGTACTTTCCATACGCTTCTATACTTGCATGTACCTGTTTGGCGAGTTCCCGTGTAGGTACCAAAATAACTGCTTTGGGGTAATGCTGCCCTTCAACAAGGTTTTTACTCAACTCCTGGAGTATTGGGAGTGAAAAACCTGCTGTCTTTCCTGTACCCGTCTGTGCACCGGCCATGATATCACGACCCGTGAACATAGTGGGGATCAGTGCTTTTTGGATAGGCGTAGCAGACTCATAGCCTTTCTCATTCAGTGCTTTTAATATCTCTGCAGATAACCCAAGTGTAGCTAATGACAAAGTAAGCCTTATTCTTCTTCGTTAGAAATACTCTCTAACCTACGTTTAAGACGCATCTTTTGTTTTGCCACTTCTCTCATATCAGCATCACTGTCACTCTCATCAACGATCTCAACACCTAGTATGGTCTCAACACAATCTTCAAGTGTCACAATTCCTTCAGTCTGGTCATAGTTATCAAGGACGAGAAACATATGCTCTTTTTTCTTAATAAACAGATCAAGTGCCTTAGATACAGGCAAGTTTTCTGAGATCTTAAAAATGTCTTTTTGTATTGTACTTAACGCTACAGTATCATCTTTTAGACCTTGTTTAAAGATTTTTTTAGTCATTACTATACCGGTAATATTTTCAATGCTCTCATCGTAGACAGGTACTCTTGAGAATTTAAATATCGCTGGTTCACTCTCAACAATATCTTTAATACTTCTATTTCCATCTAAAGCAAAAACAACTGTTCTAGGCGTTAATATATCTTTGATCTTTATCTTATCAAGAAGAAGAATATTTTCGATCACATCCGATTCCTGCTCTTTAAGAAGTCCCTCATCTTCACTATGCAAAGTACTCTGCAAAAGTTCTTCTTTCGTCAAACTGGTTGTATCGACACCTCTACT
>JBNLDB010000030.1:0-11506 GCA_050304115.1 Sulfurovum sp.
CAACAGAGTGATGTACCTCAGGGTGAAATTGGAAGGCATAGATGTTTTTACTCTCATTGGCTATAGCTGCATAAGGAGAATTTTCACTGGTTCCAATCACTTCAAAACCCTCAGGTATACGTTCTGCTCTATCTCCATGACTCATCCATACGATGGAATCATCAGAAATACCATTGAAAATACTAGAGTCATTTTCTATTTTGAGTTTTGCTTTTCCATATTCATGATGATCCGCGGCAATCACACTTCCACCAAAATGCTGTGTGATAAGCTGCATACCATAACAGATACCCAAAATAGGTAATCCCAGATCCCACACACCATCATCTGGTTTATAGGCATCTTCAGCATAAACAGAAGCCGGGCCACCAGAAAGGATAATACCTTGCGGCTTTCTTGCCTTAATATCTTCAATACTCTCACGATACGGTACCACTTCCGTATACACACCACTCTCTCTAAGTTTTCTAGCGATAAGCTGTGTATATTGTGATCCGAAGTCTAAGACTAATATAGGTACTTGTTTCATCATCTTTCCTTGTATATGTATGGTTAAATCTTTCAAAAAAAACTTAACTATAAAAATACTTTTTCAGTATTCCTGAGCAACCCTCAGGAATACCTATCTCATACACCGAACCTATCGATGGTTACGCACCTATGCCAAGTATCTGAAACTGCAGATACCATACAGAGACAGAGACAATATACCCTACAAGTACGGTCCAGGCTAATTTTAGGTGTGAACCGAATGTATAGATGCCGTGAAGTTTACCCATGACACCCACACCTGCAGCAGAACCAAATGAGATTAGTGATCCACCCACACCGGCCGTAAGTGTTACAAGCATCCACTGTGCATGTGCAGATGCACCCATGTCCGGACTTGATTTCAATACTGCTGACATCACAGGTACGTTATCCACGATAGCAGAAAGGAATCCTACTCCGATATTCACAGTAGTCGCACCAAACTGAGAATAGAGTGCCGTGAAGTACCCAAGGAAACCTAAAAAGTGAAGTCCACCGACCGCAGCCAAGATACCGAAGAAGAAAAGCAGTGTATCGTTTTCAATTTTAGCAATGAATGAGAAGACATTGACCGGAGGACATTCAACACCTTCACTATCGTATCTTACTTCTCTGCTCATTCTGTAAATGTAAAGTTTGAGTACAGCCAAACCGAACATCATTCCCCACATTGCAGGCAAATGAAGCACTTGGTGTGAGAGAACGGCTGAAGCGATCGTGAACGCAAAAAGTCCCATGATCACTTTTCCGCCTGCCGCAATATACACCTTTTTTTCATCGGCTGCAAATGGCGGTGTATCGTTTGGTACAAAACGGCTTAAAAGGAATGCCGTCACAAACCAACCTGAGATAGATGCAGGGAAAAGATAAAGAAAATCAACAAAAGCCCCCTTACCGTCAACCCATACCATCAACGTCGTGATATCACCAAATGGTGACCAGGCACCCCCTGCGTTTGCCGCAACAACGATATTGATCGCCGAAGGTACGATAAATGCTTTATTCGTCTTATCGATGGTGATCAATACCGTAGAAAGGATCAAGGCTGTTGTGAGGTTATCCGCAACAGGAGAGATGAAAAAAGCCAAAAGACCTGTGATCCAGAAAAGTCTTTTATAACTGTACCCTTTGGAGACAAGGTTATAACGCAAAGCAGAAAATACATTCCTATCGATCATCGCTTCAATATAGGTCATAGCCACATAAAGGAAGAAAAAGATCCCTGCGATCTCATAAATAAGCAACTCAATTTCATGATGCAGATGTGCACCGTCTAAACCATTCATAGCATAATAGACACCGATCAGCATGAAGATCATTGTTCCTGCAAAAAGTGCAGGCTTTGCTTTATTTATAAGGTATTTATCTTCCGCTGCAATAAAATAGTATCCGACGACAAATATGATCAGTGAAGCGATCCCCACCCATGTGGTTGTCAAATCTGTGTGCAATATTTCTGTGGTCATTAATTGTTCTCCTAATTCTTTGGTATGCCATATCTGTCCATACATTTACGCTATACAGATTCTATATAGTGCGAGCCCAAAGACTCTTTTCTCGCAAGTGCTGCATCTACGATTGCAGAAGCAGTATTTAGTCTAAGTTTAAGCAGTCGTCCGATCTCTTTATTTTTCATATCATAAATGAGATTTTTCGCTTCATGCAAGCCTTTTGTTGTCCTGATAATCCCTATATCATCCCACATCACTTGACGTAATTTTTGTTTATAGATTTTATCGTTTTCTTTGTGCAGAATATTACCGTAATCTTTCTCAAAAAGAGGTGTTTTTATCGCTTTATGCTCTTTGGAAAGCAGATGTTCCACTGCACGTTTTGCAAAGACCACGCCTTCAAGCAGTGAATTTGAGGCAAGCCGATTTGCACCATGCACACCTGTTCTTGCTGCTTCACCTATGACATAGAGCCCTTCCATACCGTCTATAGCACCATTGGTATCGCATTTTATACCGCCGTTGGAGTAGTGAAATGCAGGAGAGATAGCGATCTTATCTTTTGGAAATTTATATCCAAGTCTGGCAAAGGTATGCGTGATATTGGGGAAACGGTGTTCGAACCATTTCTCTTCGAACATCGAGAAATCCAGGTAGGCTTTTTGTCCCGTCTTTCTTTTATGGTTGAAGATACCTCTAGCCACAATATCCCGGCTTGCCAACTCTCCTCTCTCATCATAATCGAACAAGAACCTTCTTCCCTCTTCATCCACGACATGCGCACCCTCTCCTCTCAGTGCTTCAGTCAGTAACAGTTTTCTTGCAAAAGGGGTATCGACAAATACGGTGGGGTGGAACTGCATGAACTCCATATCGGCCAGTTCTATGCCTTTTTCCACACAAATACCGTGAATGTCGGCACTGACAGTACGAGAGTTTGTATTGTACGCATAGAGAGAGCCTATGCCTCCAGAAGCGATGATCACATCATCTGCATAGATGGTCGTGGGTTCATAATTGACCGTTGCTTTTACCCCAAAACATCTGCCATTGTCTATAAGCAGGTCATAGACCAGTGTATTTTTTTGAAGCTGGTGCTTGTTCTGTACCATCATGAAATAATGCATATATCGCCCCGTAGCATCCCCTCCAGCATGGATGATACGCTCTACGGAGTGTGCAGCCTCTTTCGTATATAAAATGTTCCCCGCTTCATCGGTATCAAACTCCATCCCTCTTGCAATGATATCAGGCGTGGTCTCCAATGATGTACGCGAAAGGATCTCCACCGCTTCTTTGTTATTATGATACGAACCTGCAGCCATGGTATCTTCGACATGAAGCGGGATGTCTGCTTCGTTCAAAGCAGTTGTCATACCTCCTTGGGCATAAAACGTATTACACTCCCAGGGGATATCTTTACAGACCACTAAGACTTTTTTACTCGCAGGCAACTGCATTGCTGCATAAAGCCCTGCTATACCTGCACCTATGATCAATACATCATACTTCTGCATCTTTACCCTTCTGCCTTCATACTTGTATGGTTCTCCACAGTGTCTTCTACATAGACCGGATCGGTTTTATAGCCACATCCTGTCAAGATGATACAGCAAAGTGATGATATAATCGCTTTATGAAAAAAGCCAGTATGATTTTGTCTCATTTATCTTCTCAGCCTCAGTTTAAATCGTTAAAACGGCAGGAGTGTTACCAAAAGTTTATCGATCTTCTGAGTCCCAAATGGCAAAAAGCAGTTGCCTTTGTGTACATCAAAGATGAGACACTCTTTATAGCAGTCACACATCCTGGTTTTAAAATGGAGCTTAATTATAATAGAGATTTATTAAAAACCCTATTAACAGAGCTTAACAGGCACGATGAAGCGTGTAAGATGATGCAGGCCGAAAAGGTTGTCGTCTTCCATAGCAAGTATTATGCAATGCCTCAGGAAAAAGTCTCTTATGTGAGTGTCCCCCATTATCATGAACGTGCTACGGGAAATTTTGAAACACCTTCAGATAAAGAACTCCAAGAAAAATTTGAACGTATCAAAGCCATAGTCACATGCAATCAGTAATTCAAAACCTCCCCTCCTCTGCAGGGGTGTACCAGTATTTTGACGCAAGCGGCAAACTGCTCTATGTAGGAAAAGCCAAAAACCTTAAAAACAGGGTCAAGAGTTATTGGCGTTTTTCACCTGAATTCAGACCCAACCCTGCGCAAAGTTCCCGTATCATCAAAATGCTCTATGAAGCCAGTAGAGTTGAGTACATCGTGGTAGAGACAGAAGATGATGCCCTTATCCTGGAAAATTCGCTGATCAAGCAGCTCAAACCCAAATATAACATCTTGCTTCGTGATGATAAAACCTACCCCTACATCTATATCGATGAATCTGTAGCTTATCCCAGATTTGAGATTACCCGAAAAGTGATCAAAGGAAAAAACATCACCTATTATGGGCCCTTCCCTACCGGTGGTAAAGCCTTACTTGACGCTCTTTATGAAGTCTATCCTCTGATACAAAAAAAGTCCTGTTTAAATGAGGGAAAGGCCTGTCTCTTCTATCAGATCAAAAAATGTCTGGCACCTTGTGAAGGAAAAGTGTCACCAGAAGCGTATGCAGAGATTATCACACAGGCCAAAACATCCATTGTCAAACGCAAAGATCTACTCTCTACCCTTGAAGAAAAGATGACAAATCTTGCAATGCAAGAACGTTATGAGGAAGCAGCGGCTATGCGCGACAGTATCAATGCCATCTCTTCACTCACGATCACCTCAAACATCGACTTTGCCAATACCATGGACCTCGATATCTTTGCTATCCAAAACGGTGATGAAAGAGGTGTGATCGTCAAGCTCTTTATGCGCGGAGGGAAGATCATTTCCTCGGCATACTCTTACTTCAGGCATACCCATATGTTTGACGAGAATGAAGCCTATAAACAGGCTTTACTGGAATTCTATACCATCGATACGCCTCATATAGGAAAACAGATCCTTACAGCCCATACTTTTGAAGACTCGGAACAGGTGGCACACAGCCTCTCAGCCCGCTTTGACAAAAAAATAGAGATACTCACCCCCCAGCGAGGTCCCAAAGCCAAACTGATCTCTTTGGCCTTACAGAACTGTGAAGAGTTATTGCGTAAAACACAAAGCGATACGCTGATGGAACAGAGAATAGCTGACCTCTTTGACCTCTCTGTCATCCCCTACCGCATAGAGACTTTCGACAACTCTCATCTTATGGGAGCCGCTACCGTTGGAGGTATGGTGGTATGGGATGAAGACAAATGGGATAAATCCGCATACCGGCGATATACGCTGCATGAACGTGATGAGTATGGACAGATGAAAGAGATGCTCTCAAGACGTATAGAAAAGTTCAAAGAAGAGCCTGCCCCGGACCTTTGGATACTGGATGGAGGACAAGCCAACCTCAATCTTGCAAAAACCCTTCTCAAAGAAGCCCATGTCAACCTTGATGTCATAGCCATCGCCAAAGAAAAACTCGATGCCAAAGCACACCGTGCCAAAGGTGCGGCAAAAGACATGATCTATACCACCCATGGCGTTCTGGAACTCAAAGCAAATGATAAACGCCTGCACTGGATACAGCGCCAAAGGGATGAAGCACACCGTTATGCCATCACCTACCACCAAAACAAAAAACGTAAAGAAGATACCCAAATTTCACTTCTCAACAAAAAAGGCATAGGCAAAGCAACGGTCAAAAAGTTGATCGACTATTTCGGAACATTTGAAGCCATAGAGAATGCATCTTATGAGGAAATAGCAAAAGTTACCAATAAAAAAATCTCTGATATTATTAAAAATAATAATCCATAAACAACCATAATTTAATATTTTTTACTAAAAAACTTCTTAATTCATTCTATTTTTAGTTTAGTTGTTATAGAGTTTTATGAACTGTGTTATGAATTGAATAATACTATCCATGTATTTTCTAGTGCATCTTATGTTATACATAACGCTACGTTAAAAAGCTAAACTCATTGTGAGGTGGGGACAGAAAGCCATGGGTCTCATGAAGATTGCCAGGCTGCCAACAGTAGACTTTATGACTGTAAGTTTATTGGGACCACACTTCTTACGCGATACATTACAAAAGGGGGGAAAATAATACAATGAATAGACCTGATCCAATTGATGAAGAGTATATCTTTGAAAAAGGCTTGATCGTGAGTTCTACAGATCTTAAAGGCATCATTACCTATGCCAATAGAAAATTCTGTGAAATATCAGGATATACCAAAGATGAACTCGTAGGTAAAAATCACAATATCGTAAGACATCCTGATATGCCAAAAGCAGCATTCCAAGAACTTTGGGATACGATACAAGGCGGCAAAGAGTGGACCGGTATCGTAAAGAATTTAAGAAAAGATGGCAGATATTATTGGGTTTATTCACATATTTCACCTATTATCGTTGATGGAGTGACCACTGGCTATACTGCAGCGAGAAGACCGGCATCTGAAACAGAAGTCACCGAGACCATTCCTATTTACAGGGATTTGTTAGAAAAAGAAAGTAACTAAAAGAGGGGTTGTGAACAAAATGTACTATATATTAAATGAAACAGATCGAATTATCGCTGCGGATAAGCATCTATTGGAATTATGCGGGGTGTCCCATATAGATGAATTATCATTGAACATTGCATTAGGCGATACAAAATTTGATGTATCTGAAACAGATATCACCATCACTGTAGATAACAATGATACAACGTTTCCTGTCACCAAAACTTCTCTTTCAAGTATGCTTGGTCGTATCACATTGGTTGAGCTACAAGAAGAAGAGGAAAAAGTAGAAGAAGAGGAACTCTCTACATTAACACTTGATGATACGGTAGAAAATATCGCACCACTGGATATAGAGGAACCAGGTGAAGAAAAAGAAGTTGCACTAGAGGACAATGAACTCTTTGATCTTGTTATGGAAGAGGAAGCACCGAGCAGTGCTGAGACGGCAGAAGCACCACTCGATATCATGACTGAAGATACAGAGATCCTTGGTTTGGGATTGTCCGAGAAAGAAGAGGAAGTAACTCCGGCAGAACCTGCAGCGGAGGAGATGGCCGAAATCCTTATAGATATAGATAAAGTGTCTCAACAGATCGGTGTTTCTCAGGAAGATTATAATACATTCCTTAATGAGTATATCGATACAGCCCTGGGCTTTGAAGCGGATCTACAGAGTGACGAGAGTGCAAAACGTACAAATGCAGTTGCCACACTTTCCCATCTTAGTGAGGTATTACAACTACCGGTTATTGGAAATATCCTCACAAAAATTGGTACTGCACCTGCAGAGGAACAAAAAGAGGCTGTAAAATCTTTTTATGCAGCACTCTCAAGCATCACTACCTCTCCAACCTCTCAAACAGAGCCTGAAATGGAACTCTTTGGAACCCAAGAAGAAACTAAGATCGATCTTCTCGAAGTAGAAGAAAAAGAAAGTGAACCGGAAGTAACAGTGAATGAAAACAGCTTTGGTACGCTTTCACTTGAAGGTATCAAACCGATTCACTTTGACTTTCAACTTGAAGAAGCTGCGAATGATCTCTCTTTACCTGTAGAACTTATTGAAGAATTTGTAAATGATTTTATCGAACAGTGTCATATAGAGACAAAAAATATGCTAAAAGCCTATGAAGAGGGTGATCTCGATGCCATTCAGAAGATAGGACATCTCCTTAAAGGTGCCGCAAGTAACCTTCGTATCAATCCATTGGCGGATACGCTCTATAAAATACAGTTTTGTGAAGACAGCAGTCATTTAGAAGCTTTGATCAAAGACTATTGGGGACACTTTTTGTCTTTCGAAATTCAAATAAATGCACTAGCAAAATAAAAGGAAATAAACTATGACTATACGTAATAGACTTAAACTTATTGGTCTTGTGCCAATTACCCTACTCATTTTACTTTCAAGTTATTTCTTTGTAACTTCATATGTAAACTATGAAAAGGCAAATGCACTCAAAACGACATTGATCAACAATGGGGCATTGGACAAATCACTCATCGAAATGGGTAAAGAGAGTGGATTGACTGCCTTATATCTGGGAAGTGATAAGCAAATGTATGCAGATGCACTTATCAAACAAAGAGAGAGATCGGATGAATCTTTTGAAAACCTCAAATATGAAGTCATCACAGAAAAAAAAGTATACCTTCCATTCTTGGTTGAACTTTTAGAAGGAAAGAAAACAAAAGCATTAGACCCTTATAAACTACTTCTTTCCAATATAGACAAACTTCCTGAAGTAAGAAAAAAGATAGATGCCGAAAATGTAGATTTTAAAACTGCGTTTTTTCAAACTTACAGAAACGGTTTATCGACACTTACTCTTGACAAGATCCTAAGACTGAAGAATTATGCGCTTGATACAGATATTTCAGGGCTGATCGATGTTCTTGCACAAATTTATACAGCTACAGAGTACAGTGGACTAGAGAGAGGATTTATTTCATACTATATGGTAAAAAGATCTTCTTTGTCATTTAATGAGATTGCTTTATGGGATGAGTTTAAAACAAAAGCACATATTTTTGATTTGAAACAGGTAAATAATGATGCATTGCGTAACCAACTTGAAAAAGTCCTCTATAACGACCAGGCTAAAGCAATGATGAATGACCTCGCCCTCACATCATCTGCGATTCAAACAGATATCGATAACGGTGACTATGCGGAAGAGGTTATGGACTGGTTTGCTCTTCAAACACAGAAGATCGCATTGCTTTCAAAAGCAGAACTTGTGGTTTCAAATGCTTTGTGGAAAAAGAGTAACCTCTATCTTGATAAACAACTTTTGCTTCTTGGCATTGCAGGGGCTATCTGGTTCCTGAGTTTTATTTTGGCATACCTAGGATATACAACGGCAAGAGATATTACAAGAAACATTAAAGAGCTTGAAGACGTACTTAACAAAGCAGTTGAAGAGATGAAAGCCAGTGATCAATATCTTGCATCAGATTCACATGCGATCGAAAATATCGACCTTGATACGCATGAAGGTACAAAAGAAGCCTATAAATTCCTTGAGGATCTTGTTGAAACAGCAAAAGATGACAAACTCATCGCCCTCCAGGCAAATGAAGCAAAATCTCTTTTCCTTGCGAACATGTCACATGAGATCCGTACACCTTTGAACGGTATCGTTGGGTTTACAGAAATATTACGTAGTACGAACCTTACTGAAGAGCAAGAGGAATTCCTTGCGATTATCGATAAAAGTTCTGAAAACCTTCTTAGCATTATCAATAACATTCTTGACCTTTCAAAAATCGAAAGTAACAAGGTTGAGATCGAAAGTATCGTATTTGATGCGGCTGAAGAGTTTGAAAGTGCCGTTGAAACCTACGCGGTAGCTGCAACAGAGAAAAATATTGATATGAACTACTATATGGATCCAACCATTTCTGCAAAACTCAAAGGGGATCCGACCAAGATCAAAGAGATCATTATTAACCTTCTTTCGAATGCCGTCAAATTTACAAGCTACGGTGGAGAGGTCAATCTTGATATCGTAAAAGAGACAGATGAGAATGGTGTGAACAGAGTGAAGTTTACCGTCAGAGATAACGGTATCGGTATGACAAAAGACCAACAGTCTCGTATCTTTGATGCCTTCTCTCAAGCCGATGTATCGGTTACAAGAAAATATGGTGGTACTGGACTTGGTCTTACTATCTCCAGCCAATTCGTTGAACTTATGGGTGGAAAACTTGAACTTGAAAGTGCTAAAGACCACGGTACATCATTCTTCTTCTCATTGCCTCTAGAAGAGGTTGCCTCTACAGAGGTCAATTATGAGAATGCGTTCACCGATCTAGTCATAGGTAAATATGAGCAGGATATCCCTACAAAACTTGACGGTAATCTTGAGAAATGGTTTGAATACTTTGGACCGACGGTCAAACATTTTGAATCCATCTCTGAACTTAAAGAACTTGATTACAGTGATACGTGTAAGAACTACTGGATCGATATTGACAAGGCGAGACAGAACATACTGGATGCTATCCAAAATATGGATAAATCTAAACTCATTGTGATTGCCAATGTTACAAGCCGTAATAAGGTTGAAGAGCTGGGTATTGACCAAAGCCATGTTCTCTTCAAGCCGGTTACGCTCACTAAACTAAAAACTGTCTTGAACAATACAGCAACGATAGCACCTCAGCGCATTGAAGAGGCAGCAACCACACAACAAACAAAATTTGATGCGAAAGTCTTGGTGACAGAAGATAATATCATTAACCAAAAACTCATTAGACGTATACTTGAAGAACATGGGATCACAGTAGATATCGCAAACAACGGTCTTGAATCGTTTGAAAAACGTAGAAGTGGTGATTATGATCTACTCTTTATGGATATTCAAATGCCTGTCATGGATGGTATTGAAGCGACCCATGAGATCCTTGACTATGAAGAGGATGAAGAGTTGGCGCATATCCCGATCGTAGCCTTAACAGCCAATGCACTGAAAGGTGACAGGGAGAGATTCCTAAGTGAGGGTATGGATGAATATATCACTAAGCCTATTGAAACGACAGAATTGCTTTATATCCTTAACAAGTTCTTATCAGACAAAGCGCTCAGTGAGACTGCAGAACCTGTCAAGGCAGAAGAGAAAGAGGTAGAAGAAGCCGTTGAGACACCTGAAGAGGCTATCTCGCCAACAAGTGAAATCTCTGAGGAAGTAGAACTCACTCTCGAAGAGCCTGCTTCTGAACTCTTTGAAATGCCAAAAGAGGCAAAGATCCTTATCGCTAAAAAGCTCTTATTGACACGTAAAGTTTTAGCAAAAGTCCTGGAAAATCTAGGGCATGACTATGATACGTTGGATGATATGGATATGCTAGAAAGCAGATTGGCAACCGGTGACTATGATATACTCTTTACCGATACTGACCTGGTAACTGAGAGTATCAGCCAGTCTAATGGAAATGTAGCTATAATTTCATCAAGCAATACAAATGTATCTCAAGAAGTAGACGTACAAAAAGGTGAAACCATCTCAAGTACAGCTTCTAAAGAAGAGATCAAAAATATAATAACAAAATATAGAGGATAATAAATATGGCATTAAAAGTACTTGTTGTTGATGATGACTTCATCAACAGAAAATTACTGCAGACTCTTTTAAAAAAGAATCCAAAGGTAACAGAGATCATAGAAGCAGAAAACGGATCCGATGCCTTAGATAAAATGAAAAAAGATCCTACTATCAATATTATACTATTGGATATCATGATGCCAGTGGTAGATGGGATAGAATTTTTGAAGATCTTTAGATCTGACATGAACAATGCACATGTACCTGTTATTGTACTCTCTACAGACGATACACGTAAAACAGAAGTCTATGACAATGGTGCAAATGACTTCTTGCGCAAACCTGTGATGCAAGACAATCTCTATGAAAAACTAGACCAGTGGGCAAACTAACGCTTAAAAAAATTTAACCGACCCGT